>CAIVEA010000845.1 GCA_903904765.1 uncultured Chloroflexota bacterium | reverse complement strand
GGGGTTGGGGGTGAGGGCTGCGCGGGGTTCTACTGGACTCAGGGCTGATACGCGCTCACGGGCAGCTTGCCCCGCCCGAACCAGTAGGTCAGCACGGTCTGGAAGGCCGGCCATTCGGCGGCAGCCACCAGCGGGGACAGTGCCAGCGACTCGATACCGTACAGGGGATAATCCCGCGCCAGCGCCAGAAACGCGGCATGCAGATAGCGTTCGCGGGTGCTGCCCACGCTGCTCTCGCGCACCACGAGGAACGCCAAGCGCGGGCGCGTTTCGCTCCATACCCACACTGTTCCCGCTTTCAAACGTCCGGCGCGGGCGGCTTTGCCGAAGGCGGCGAAGGCGGTGGGATAGGCGGTATACAGGCGCGTTTCCAGCGTCCCCACCTCGATTCGCCCCCGCGCATTCCAGCCGAAGGCCAGCGTTTGCGCTGTCGTCGTCAGCGGGTCGCCTTGCAGCCATTCAAGCGGCATCCGTCGCCCTACCGATCATACTCGCTCAACCACGGCAGGCCAGCCTGCTGGTAACTGGCGGCGGATACGGGCGTGGGGGGCGGCGCTTCGCCCGTGATCTGCGCGTAATCGGCGCTGGGGACGAGGTACACCCGCGCCTGCCCGCTGTTGGCCGCATCCCATGTGTCGAAGCCGTGCGGGTCGGGGTAGATGGTCTGCTTCAGATGACCGCCACCGCCCACCGCCAAACCGGTCTTGCCGGAGGTGCTGCCGCTGGCGGATAGCCCGATCCCTCCCGGCAAGCGCAGGCTGTTACGCTCGAAAGCCGGTTGCGTGTCCGGGAATTTGCCGGCCTTTGCTTCGTACACCACCACCTGAAGCGAGCCAGCGGACGCGGAGTCGCCGCTGACAGGCTGCGCCACGAATTGCCTTACCAGCCCCGCGCCGGCATGGAAGCCATCCAGCCAATTTTGCGGCGGGCTGACCACATAATCCTGTTCGGTCGGGCGCAGGGCGGACTCCCACGCGCCGCCGCTGACCGCGTTCACTGCGTTCAAGCTGCCCACGCCAACCTTGACGGCGTTCGGTTTCCAGCCGCGTGAGTGGAAGCGCACCCACAGCGCCTCATACGGGTACAGAGGAATGAACACGCTGTCCGGCTGATTCCATGCTGCCGGAACGCCCGCCGCATAATCCGCCACCCGCCGCACGGGAAACGCGCCCAGACCGGGCGGCAGCGGGTAGGTCTTGCCATCATCGGGAATACGCAGGGTGCGCTGGAAACTGACGGCGAATCCGTCCGCACCGAAGTACAACCGATCATCCTTGAGCGTGATGTGCAGCATATCGTCCCCCACTGTGCGCCGGACAGTGCAAAATAGCCTCTCAACCTGTCCTATTTTGAGTATAAACCGACTTGCGTATCCGGCGAATCGCGGTTAGGGTTGAGAATCCTCACCCCGTAGTCCCTCTCCCTCATGGCGAGGGACTGAAAAATCGTGTAGCCCTCTTGCTCCCCTTCGCTCTGTGGGAGAAGGGGGCGGGGGATGAGGGTCACGCGGGAGGAACGAACAACCATGTCTCACCTGCTCACGCTGCGCCCCGCGCCACCTTACCGCTTTGATCTGCTGCTGGATTTGCTCTCGCGCTACGATCCGCCCGCGCTGGACATCGCCCATGATGATGCGTACTGGCGCGTGCTGCGTTCCGGCGGGGGGCTGGCGCTGGTGCGGGTGCAAGCAGAGAGCGATGCTACGCTGCATGTCGAATGGGTGGCGGCGCAGGGGGAAGTGGATGCGGAGGCTCTGCGGGCGCAGGTGACGCGCCTGTTACCCGTCCACCTCAGCCGCGCCGACTTCTACGCCCGCGCCCGACAGGAATCCGCGTTGTGGCAGGTGGTCGAACCGCTGGTCGGCCTGCCCGAACTGCGAACGGCCAGCGCGTTCGAGGCATTGTGTCAGGCGGTGATCGAGCAACAGATCACATGGCGGGCGGCGCTGCGGGCGCAACGTTGGCTGGCGGAGTGGGGCGGCGCGGCGCTGGAGCATGAGGGACGGCGCTACTATGCCTTCCCATCAGCGCACAAGCTGGCGAAAGCGCAAGTGCAGGATTTAACGCCCACCAAGATTACTTTCCGCCGGATGCAACTGCTCATTGACCTCGCGCAGCAGGTGGATAGCGGGGCGCTCGATCTGGAGGTGCTGGCGGATGTGCCGCCGGACGAGGCCATGCGGCGGCTGACCGCCATCAACGGAATCGGTCAATGGACGGCGGCGGTGGCGCTCTCCCGCGCTTTCGGGCATCCGCATTATGCGCCCAACGATGTGGCGCTGCAAGCGGCGGTCAACCACTACTTTTACGACAGCCGGGGGACGATCCCGCCCGAACAGGTGACGCGCACCTTCGCGCCGTATGCGCCCCACGCGGCGCTGGTGGCGCAGTACACGCTGCTGCGCTGGGTGTTCGACCAGTATCCGCGCCTTCACCACAGCGCGATGTAATTCGCGCCGAGGTGGAAAGCGTACAGCAGCAGCCCGCCTGTCAGGTGCAGCGCGAACAGGCTCAAGCACAATCTGCGACGCGGCGAGGGCGGCTGGCGCACGAACAGGCGCAGGCTGAACACGAACACGAAGAACAGTGCAATCTCGCAGCCCCAGTAGAAATTGGCATCGCGCCAGTGGTCGCGCTCCGAGAGCAGCACGAACTGGCTGAAGGCCACCAGCAGCAGTACCCATACCGTATTGAGGGCCATATCGCGGCAGGCCTGCGGACGATAGAGCGCGTACACCGCCGCCGGAAACGCCAGCGAGAGCAGCAGGCGCGGCCACAAGTTATCCGTCAAACTGTTGATGACCTTGAACGGGGCGATCTCGAACCCGCTCTGACTGCTTGCGCCTGTGAAGTACAGATATTGCCACAGCAGCACCCCGAACATGGGCAGCGCCACACCGAGGAGCAGCAAACGCCCGTTGAAGGGCTGACCGCGCCACCAGCGGAAACCGATCAACAGCGGCAGCGCGGGCAGCAGCGCCAGCGCCAGACTGGGCTTCGCCAGTGTGGACAGGGCGGCCAGCGCCGCACTGACGATCAGCAGCGGTGTACGGACAGTTTCCCCGCGCAGGCCGCGCAGCACGAACAGGCATACGCCTAGCGCCAGCGGTTTGAGCAGCACGGTGGTCGGGTTGTGGTAGGTGTTGGGGTTCAGGTAGCCGAGGTACAGGTTGCCCGCCAGCAGCGTGAACAGGTTGATCGGCCCCACCAGCAGCAGGGTCAACGATAGCCCCATCGCCAGCGCCCGTCCGTCCAGCGCCGGACGCAACAGGCTAACCACCAGCCCCGCCAGCGACAAGTAGCAGGCCAGCCCCAGCAGCAGCGCGGCGGTATTGATGTCGCCCCCCGGCAGCAGGCGGTTGACCGTCGCCAGCAGCAGGTGATACAGGAAATGCGGGGTGCGGCTGGCGAGTTCGCCGGAGGCTGCCCACTGGATATGCGGCGGGTAGTCGCTGCCGGTGTGGATCATGTTGTACAGCAGCGGCAGGAACACCGCCGCCACCGCCGCGCCGAAAACGAGTATGCCGATCAGGTTATGCAGGCGGCGAGACGACATGGGCAGGCGCTCCACAGGCAGTAGGTCGAAACGGAAATGCGCTTACTGCATGGATGCCGATGAGGTTCTCTGCCCATCTTCTCTCCATGCGTTATCCGGCAGAAGCCAGTCAAAAGCCGGATGTACCCCGTTCAATGCAGGCGCATCAAGACGTGCCAGCAGTTCACGGCAAGTATACAGACCCTTCTGGTCGTTGGTGAGCATGATGATGCCCGTGCGGTGCGTGGTGGAGAAGGCGACATAACTGCGATAGCCGTAATTCGCGCCCCAGTGCCACACCAGATGACCGGATGCAGTGGCTTGAATACCCCAGCCTAACCCCCAAAATAGGGTAGGCCACTCGCCAACCTGCACCTGTGGCGCGAAGATTTGTGCTCGCAGTTCGGGACTCAGGCGGAGCGCGGGGGGGACATCATCAGCATCGGAGATTAGCACCTGTACAAACCGCGCATAATCGAGGAGGGTGGTGTACAGGCTGTAGGCGCTGTAGGGAACATCCTGACGGGGCATATCCCAATTCCGGCCTGCATCATGCCCCGCTGCGGCACGGCCTTCCATGAAAGGTTGCCAGACGAGGCTGCTGCTGGACAGGGCTAGCGGCTGCAAAAGCTGTTCGTGAAGCAGTGCATCCAGACGCACTCCGGTCAACTGTTCAAGGCCGTGCTGAAGATACTGGTAGCCTTCGCCGGAATAGCGAAATTGCTGACCGGGGGCAGCGTGCATGACAAGGGGTTCACCTCTGGGTCGCCAGTTGGGAAAACCGCTTTGATGGCTCAAGACATGGCGCAGGGTGATGGAATCGGCACGCGGTTCTTCTGGCAGGTAAGATCGAGTCAGGTAGTGGCGCAGCGGTGTATCGAGATGCAGGATGCCCCGATCCACCAGTAGCAGCGCCAGATAAGCCACCAGCGGCTTGGTCAACGAGGCCGCCGCGAAGATGGTTTGCTCGTTAACGGGTTGCGTTTCCCCGAGGCGCAGCACCCCGAAGTTGTGATGGACAATGCCTGTGTCGTGGAGCAGCGCCACCGCAAGACCGGCGATCGGTTCGCGCTCTATGGCGTGATGGATGGCGCTGTTGAGCGAATCGCTGAAGTCCATGAAACATTCGCTCCTGTGGGGACGCAAAATAGGCGATTCAGATGCCTTTTGAAGTTTACTCCAACGTTACGACTGCATCCAGCAACCGCGCCGCCAGCGCCGCCGACCCCGCCGGAGTCAGGTGTACGGGCGTGTCGGTGAACTCGTCCGGCGGGATGCTGTCCCACAGGTCGAGGTAGCGCCACCCCGCCGCTGCTGCCATGTCCGCCAGCAGGGTGCGGTAGGCATCATACGCCCAGCGCGGGTAGAAGGCGTTATAGCGCAAGTCGCTGTTCGTTCCGGCACTGATGAACATCGGCTCGTTGACCAGCAGCAGCGGAACACCCGCCCGCGCCACGCCCGCCGTCAGCACCTCCAGCGCTAGATTGTCGGCAGTCAGGGTGGTGGGCTGGTCGTAGCTCTGCCACGACACATCGGCTTCAAAATCCGACTGCCGCAGTTTGATCTCGGTGGGGATCATCTGGTCAACGCCCGTCGCCGCCCACGACAGGCCGTAGGTTTGCAACCGCAGCAGGTCAGCCAGCGCCCGCCGCTGCCCGATGAGGGTCTGCCCCCAGAAGTCGGGCTGCACGAAACGCGGGTCATCCGGGTCGAGGCGCAGGCTGTCACGGGCGATCAGGGCGCGGACGCGCTCCGGGTTGTGCTGGAGCAGCGGCGGGAATAACTGTTTCTCTCGCGGGAAGGACTCCAGCGTGACCAACCACAGCACCGCATCCGGTGGATCGGCGCTGGTGAGGGCGGCATCCAGCAGCAGCAGGTCTTTGGTGAGCGACATGACCGGATAGCCGAGGTTGTAGGCCACCACGCGCCGCCCATCGGTGGTGTGCGCGTTAGCGGCGTTGATCTGCCCCGCCAGCGTGTCGGCGTTGGTCAGGAACCAGCCCCATGTGGACGAGTCGCCTAAGATCAACAGGCGGAACTCGTCCGCCGCTTTGGGGCGGCTGAGGGTGTGGCTGGCGAGCATGGCAGGGATATTGTTGAGGCTGAGGTTATACGACTGCGCCGGATTTTCGCCGTAGGGCAGGCGTTCGCGCCCCGGCCACAGGCGGTTGTACAGCGACAAGCTGCCGAGCGCCTCCAGCGGGTGCAGCGCGGCGAACAGCACATTCGCCAGTGCGAACAGCAGCACCGCTTTGAGCAGGATGCGGAACACGCCGCGCCACGTCATATCAACCCCCTAACGGCAGGCCGAACAGCCCCGCCAGCACCCGCAGCGCGGCGGCGGGGTCGGGCAGGGCGAACCACACCCAACCGAACAGGACATAATGGAAGGTGAGCGCCCATGTGAACAGCGTCCACGCCTGCTTGTGGCGCGGGTGGGCGTTCAGGCCGCGATACCATGCGCGGGTGCGGTCACTCCATTGTTTATGGGCGAACAGGCCGAGCGCATGCCACACGCCCCACAGCCAGAAGTTGAGCGTCACGCCATGCCACAGCCCGATGACCGACATGGTGAGCAGGTGGGCGCTGAGGACGATCAGGGCGGCGGGCGGCTTGCGTTCCCGCCCCAGTAACCAGCGTGAAAAGGGCGTGAACAGGTAAAACCGCGCCCAACTGCTGAGCGTGATATGCCAGTTTTGCCAGAAGGCGGTCAGCGTGGTCTTGAGGTAGGGGCGGTTGAAATTCTCTGGCAGTCGGATACCGAACAGCAAACCGAGGCCAATGGCAATATCGGTGTAGCCGCTGAAATCGAAGTACAGGCGCAGCGCGTAGCCGTACAGCAGCAGCCACAGCGCGGCAGGCTGGTCGGCACGGGCGGCCAGTGCAGGCGTGAGCGCCAAACCCTGCGCCAGCGTATCCGCCACCACGAATTTTTTGAGCAACCCCGCGCCGATGCGCTGCGCGGCTTCTGACCAGCGAGCGCTGTCGAAGGCGCGTAAGGTGGGCAGGGCGCGTAGGTCGGCGGCGAAGCGTTCGGCACGGTCAATCGGGCCGGCGGTGTAGGCCGGGAAGAAGATGACGTAGGTCACGAACTCGCGCAGCGACAGGATGGGCAGCAACCCCACCTGCCGATCGCGCAGGGTGTGAATCAGGCGGAAGGCCACATACGAGAAGCCGAGCAGGTTCAGGTCGGCAAGGCTGGCGAGCGTCACATCCTGTCCGGTTGCGCCGCGCCATGCTCCGCTGAGGGTCATCGCCAGCGGTTCGGCCTTCAAGACCGCGAACACCCCTACCAGCAGGGCGATTCCCGCCAGCAGCGTGAACCGCCGCAGGGGGGAGCCGAGCGCCCGCAGCGCGTACAGGCCGCCCGCGCAGGCCACAACCAGCCCAGTAATGACCAGCGCCAGCATCAGCGGGTCAGGCGGGCGCGAAGGAGTCAGGCGGTAGGGGGCATCCACGAAGCGGAACAGCGATAGGCCGATGACCACCGCCAGAATCAGGCCGAAGGCGGCGGCATCCTCGCGGCGCGTCGCCTGCTGCGCGGGGTCGTCAGGGCGGCGGGTGAGCCACCACGCCCCCAGCGTGAGCAATAACGCGGCGGTGGGCAGGATGAAATCGCTGAAGCGGATGGGGAGCGCCGGTTGGAACAGGTAGATGGCGGCGGTGCTGGCGATCAGCAGCGCCCACCCCCGCGCACGGGCGGGCAGCAGGCCGTACAGGACGGCGGCGGCGGCGATCAGGCCGATGGCACGCAGGTCAAGCGTCACGCTAGAACCCCTGATAAATCCATTGGGGGGCGCTGTCAGCGGTGACGATCACCAATAGGATGAGCAGCAGGCACAGCGCCAGCGCCAGACGGTTCTCACGCGAGCGCATTAGTTGGCCTCACCACACCATTTCCATTCGCCATCTTCCTGCACCACGCTGTACGTCCCCAGCGGGAACTCGGTCTTTTCCTGACCGTAGGTGGCGACGATCTTGCCTTCGCATTTCACGCGATTTGTTTCGCCATCACGGGCGCAGGTCATCCCTTCGATGGTTGCGCCGCTGACCGTGGCGAACGAGCCGACTTCGCGTTCCGCATCGGCTTCCATCGCCGAACACAGCAGCGAACGCACGCCGTCGGCATCCCCGCTGACTTTGGCCTGCAAATAGCGTTGCACCGCCCCTGCCGGGTCGCCGCTGCCGCCCCCGCCACCACAGGCGGCCAGCAATAGCGCAGTGGCGATGAGTAAAACGTATTGACGCATGACGCGAGTCCTCCCGATTCAATCCGTTGGATTTAGCCTGCCAGCGAGGTCATGATGATGCTGTGGCGGATTTCATCCAGCACGCGCACCGCCAGCAAATTTTGCATCGCCACGCCGTAAAAGGCTTCGTTACCGTTGGCAAAGTTCAAATACTCAAAACCGCTGTTCTTCAGATGCACCAGATCGGTATCCAGCCCGTATTCGGGGATGATGCGTGCCGCCGCCCACAGGTTGACCAGCGGCACTTGATACTGGTTGGCAATTTCCACCAGCGACAGGTTGAAGGCCAGCGCCTCCTGCCACGAGGGTGAATCAGGGTTATAGCTGAAGGTGAACAGCACCGGAATAACGCCTTTTTCGAGTGAACGCTGCACGATCTTTTCCATGCCGTCGTAGTAGGCTTTTGGACTGATGTGCAGGACATCGTTGGGGCCGAACATGACCAGCGCCACGCTGGGCATCTTCAGGCGATATTCGCAATCCAGCGCGGTTTCGCCCGCATTGCAGCGTGTGGAATCCGCCCACATCGGGTCGAAGATTACGGCGGTACTCAATCCCACGCGGGCGGCGGCACTCGTTTCGGCTGCGCCCGCGCCGAAATAGGCCATCGTCTCCGCAAGGAAGTCGTAGTGACCGAGGTTGTTATCCGGGCGGTTCATGGGTTGCAGGTAGTATTCGTTGGCGACCAGACTGTCGCCCACCTTCGTCACCACGTTGGAGCGATTGCCCATCTGCAAGCCCTTCAGGAACACATCCTTCATGGCGGGGTTGATGAAGGGCATGACCGGCACGGCGTACAGCAGTTTCATGCTCTGGCTGTTCACACTGTTCGGGTCGGCATCCGGCAGGGTTTCGTTCACGGAAAGCTCGCTGTAGCGCAGGTTGTCGGCTAGATCGAGGTAGCCACCCACCGCCCATCCATCTAGCAGCAGGTTTCCCGCGCCGTCGTCGCGCTGGATGTGCAGCCACGTCCCCACGCGGTTGCGCTCCACAATCCGCACCGGAATGCCCTTGCCCAGCGAGGTGACGGCGGCGAAGGTTTCGCCGGGGCCGCTGCGGACATTGATGGCGTTCAAATAGGTGGACGCTATGAAGGGATCGGGTTCGGGCGCGTTTTGAGCCGCAGCCGGGGCGGTTAGCAGCAAACTGAACAGTAGCATAGCGAGCAATCGGTGGGTCACAGATTCGATTCTCCACACCAGCGGGCAGCGGGCGGGATTATAACTGAGTTTGGGCGCAGGCTGTAGTGCGGGGGTTAGCCGTCGGGAGGTAAGGTCGCCAAGAGCGTGTACTGCTCATAACGGAATTGTGTCTTTCAAGACCTGCTGCATGAAGCGTTCATCTTCCAGTGTGTCCGGTATCAGGCTCACATCCCGTCCGATCAGGTCTTTTAAGTCCAACCACAACCCGATTAAATCGAAAATGATGCGCTCTGGAGGGAAACTCACCAGCAAATCCACATCGCTGTTCGGGGTAGCTTCGCCCCGTGCCACCGACCCGAATACGCGCACATTCGATACGCCATAACGCGCTGCTAATTCAATGATTGCTTGCCGTTGATGGCGAAGGATGTCTTTGATTCCCATGCCTAGTTGTGGCTGGTTCACCATCATTTTGACCTTCCTACTTCGTAGCACTCCGGCTTATTTCGGCAGCCATGTACTTAGTTTTTCGCTCAGCTTTTCCAACCGCACCGGCTTGGCGAGATAGTCATCCATCCCCGCTTCGAGGCAGCGGTCACGGTCGGTATCCATCGCGTTAGCGGTCAGCGCCACTACGGGCAGGTGACCGCCCGCTTGCGCCTCGCGGCGGCGAATCTCCCGCGTGGCCTCGAAGCCGTCCAACTCTGGCATCTGACAGTCCATCAACGCCAGCGCATAGCGCCCCGGCGAAGACTCCAGCATGTCCAGCGCGTGTAGCCCGTTGGAGGCTACTTCCGCCGAGAAACCGAGTTTTTCGAGCTGGCGGACGGTGAGCGCCTGATTGGTGATGTTGTCCTCCACAATCAGGATGATCGGACCATTCCCCACGTTGGATTGCGGCGCTTCCGGTTTGTGGGGCGCAGGGTTTGCGCTGGCGCTCTGGGTTTGCGCGGCAGCCTCCATCGAAACAAGCGTATCGAACAACACCGATTGCTTGACGGGTTTGGCGAGGTAGGCCTGTGCGCCCAATTCTTGCGCCAACGCCCGTTTTTCGGGGTCATCGAAGGCCGAGAGGATCATCACATGCAGTCCGTCCAGCTTTTCTTCCCGCAAGGCGGTCAGCAAGTCGAAGCCGTCCATATTCGGCATACTGAGGTCAACGATGATGACGTTGTGCGGCGCACCAGCAGCGCGGGCTTTGTGCAGCATTTCCAACGCTTCGGGGGCGCTGCCCACGCTTTGCGGTTGCATCTCCCATGAACTGAGATAGTGTTCCAGCACTTCGCGGTGCGGTTCGCTGTCATCCACCACCAACACCCGCAGACCGCGTACTTCCGGCAGTTTGGCGGGTTCTACTTCGTTATGCGAGAACTCAAAGCTGGCAGTAAACCAGAAGGTTGAACCTTTGCCTTCTTCGCTCTCCACACCGATTTCGCCACCCATCAACTCGGTCAGACGTTTGGAGATGACCAGCCCCAGCCCCGTGCCGCCGTATTTGCGCGTTGTCCCCATATCAGCCTGCGAGAAGGGCTGGAACAGGCGTTTGCGTGCCACTTCCGAGAGGCCGATTCCGGTGTCGCTCACCGTGAAGCGCAGGATAATCTGTTGTCCGCGCACTGCGTCCATCGTGACATTGACCGTCACCGAACCATCATGCGTGAACTTTACTGCGTTGCTGACCAGATTCATCAAGATTTGGCGCAAGCGGGTAGGGTCGCCATGCAGTGCGAACGGCACATCGGGCGCGATGTAGCTCATGATCGCCACATTCTTGCCCTTCGACATGGGGTTCATGAACTCCACGATGCGTTCTACGATGTCGACGAGGACGAACTCGGTCTTTTCGAGCAGGAGTTTGCCCGCTTCGATTTTGGAGAAATCTAGAATGTCGTTGATGATCGTCAGCAGTGAGTGGGCTTCGCTGAGGACGATCTTGGCAAATTCGCGCTGTTCCTCGTCCAGTTTCGTATCCAGCAGCAGTTCGGACATGCCGATGATGCCGTTCATGGGCGTGCGAATTTCGTGGCTCATGGTGGCGAGGAACTCGGACTTCAAGCGCGAGGCTTCCACCGCCTGATCGCGTGCGCCTTCCAGAACCTTTTCGGCTTGTTTGCGCTCGGTCAGGTCGGTGATGACTGCGATTGCACCTTCTACCTTGCCATCTTGCACACGCGGCACGCCCGTAATCAGGGCATATACTTCCTGCCCATCCATCCGGCGCAGGCGGGTTTCATAGGTGGTGGTTTCGCCCACCTGACGGCGTTCACGGGCATTTTTCAAGGTCGCCAAATCTTCAGGAAGCGTGAAGTCTTCAGGATGCCTGCCGATCAACACTTCCGGCGTGCAGCCCATCATGCGGGCATAGGCCGGGTTCACATACTCAAAGCGCCCCTCGGAATTGGTGATCGTCAACCCTTGCCCCATCGCGGACATCACGCGCAGCGCAAAATCGCGTTCGCGCTGGAGCGCCTGTTCGCTGTGCTTGCGCTCGGTGATGTCGCGCACTACGCCCTGAAAGTGGATCATCCCCGGCGGGTTTTCCACCAGCCTAACCTTTTGTTCCACCCATTTTTGACCGCC
>CAIVEA010000844.1 GCA_903904765.1 uncultured Chloroflexota bacterium | reverse complement strand
GCGCCCGCGCCGGAGAAGCCGGGCTATCGGTGAAAGTCGGCCTGCTTGACCGTTTTGCGAGAGTGATTATCATTCTCACGGTACTCCTGCTGCCCTTGCTTATGCCGCTGGGGTTGTGGGTGCTGGCAGTCGGGACGAATTTCACCGCCTTACAACGCATGTGGTACGTATACCGCAATACCGAATACTAGAGAGGTCTTTTCAATATGGAACCCGGCATCACCTTAGGGTCAATTCAGATTCGTTTTTATGGCATCATTATCGTGCTTGCCATGCTCGTCGCAGCGTTTGTTGCGGCGCGTATTGCCAAGCGCGATGGCAAAGACCCGGAACACATCTGGGGCGCGTTGACATGGGCGATCATTCCCGGCATCATCCTCGCCCGCCTGTGGTTCGTGTTCTTCCCTCCGATTTCCCTCACTGCGGGCTGCGCCACAGTCGCCACCACCGACATTTGCCGCGATACGAGCTGGTTTCTGGCGAACTTCTTTGATCTTCAGAACGGTGGGATTGCCATTTGGTCGGGCGGCCTGAGCATCTTCGGCGCGATCATCGGTGGCTTCATCGGCGCGTACATCTACATGCGCCGCAACAAGCTTCAGATGCTCTCGTGGCTGGATATTGCTGGCATCGCGCTCCCGCTGGGGCAGGCGATTGGCCGCTGGGCGAACTACATCAATCAGGAACTGTATGGCAGCGTGACTTCGCTCCCGTGGGGAATCACCATTCAGTCCGCCAGCCGTGTTGCGCCCTACACCAGCACGATTGACTATCCGGTGGATACCACCCTGTTCCACCCGCTGTTCCTGTACGAATCGCTCTGGAGCTTGCTGGCTTTTATCGTGCTGCTCAACGTGTATCAACGCTATCGCAGCCGTCTGTGGGCGGGCGATGTGTTCCTGTTCTACCTCATGCAGTACAGCGTGATCCGTTTCCTGCTCGAATTCCTGCGTGTGGATGTGACGCAGGTGGGCGGCATGAACCTGTCGCAGATTGTGTGCGTGGTCGCGTTCATTGGTTCGCTGGTGTACTTCATGTACCGTCATCGTTCCGGCGCACCCGAACCGCAGCCTCCCGCTGAACCGCAGGCCGCTGCGCCGCAGTAGGCATTCTTGGCTCTTTGCATCTTCACGGGCGCGGCACACTGTCGCGCCCGTTCGATTCCCTGCCTATATGTATCAAATCTTAAACACTATATTCCAAAAAAGCATGCCATAATACAACTACCGTTTGTTCAATGGCTATGAGCCAGAATAGGAGGCGGTGCATGATCGAAGCCTATGAACTGACGAAAGTGTTCGAGGATTTCCGTGCAGTAGACCGCGTTTCGTTGAATGTGCCCAGAGGCAGCGTGGTGGCGCTGCTAGGGCCGAACGGGGCAGGTAAAACCACCAGCGTGCGTATGCTCACATCCATCCTCGCTCCTACCTCCGGTTGGGCGAAGGTGGCGGGCTACAGTGTGGTAGATCAGCCAGAACAGGTGCGCGCCAGCGTGGGCGTTCTGACCGAACAGCACGGCCTGTACGAGCGCATGAAGGCCATCGAGTATCTGGATTTCTTCGGACGGGTGTACCGGATGAGCGCGGCAGACCGTAAACGCCGTTCGCTTGACCTGATGGAACGCTTCGGCCTGACCTTCGCCCTCGAAAAGCGGTTGGGTGATTACTCGAAAGGTATGAAGCAGAAGCTGGCGCTGGTACGCGCCATGCTGCACGACCCGCCGGTTCTGCTGCTGGATGAGCCGACCTCGGCGATGGATCCGTTAAGCGCCAAACAGGTGCGCGATGCGATTCTGGAATTGCAGCGGGATGACCGCACCTTCCTCATCACCACCCACAACCTGACCGAAGCGCAGCAAATCGCCAACAAGATCGCCTTCATCCGTTCCGGGCGTATCGTTGCGGATGGCACGTTCGATGAACTGGTTCGCAAGTTCGTGGGCGACCCGATCATGGAACTGCGTGCCAACCGCCCGATGAACGGTTTCGTGCGTGATGTGAGCGATCTGGTGACGGTGGTGGACAGCGCGGACAACTGGTTGCGCTACCGCGTGGCTGAACCGGAACAATCCAACCCTGTGCTGCTGCGCCGTGCTGCCGAACTCGGTGTGGAAGTGGTGACATTAGCGCCGGTTTCGCGCACGCTGGAAGATGTGTACCTGCAAGTGGTCAAGGAAGATGAGGGCTACGGCAATGACGACCAGCACTAACTCGCTTGACTCCCTGACTTTACCGCCGGATGCGGGCTGGTATGCCCGCTTACAGCACACGATGGGGAATGCGTTCATCATCACCCGCCGCGAAGTGCGCGACAGTTTCCGCGATTGGCGTATCATCGCTCCGATTGTCATCCTCACTTTTCTGTTCCCGTTCCTCGCGCAGTTCGTCGCCGGACGTTTCGCTGAATTCGTGGCTGGTTATGGCGCAGAAGTGGTGGGCGAACGCACCATCCCCTTCCTGCTGATGATCGTCGGTTTCTTCCCCATCTCGATTTCACTGGTGATCGCGCTCGAAACGTTCGTGGGTGAAAAAGAGCGCCGCAGCCTCGAACCGCTGCTCAGTACACCCCTTTCCAATACCGAGTTGTACATCGGCAAGACGCTGGCAGCCATGATTCCGCCGCTGCTTTCCAGCCTCGGTGGGATGGCGGTCTATCTCATTAGCTTGGTGGCGGGCGAGGTGGCATGGCGGCCTCAACCTGCGCTCGTGGTGCAGATCGTGCTGCTGACCATTGTGCAGGCGCTGGTGATGGTGACGGGCGCAGTGGTGGTGTCTAGCCAGACGACCAGCACCCGCGCTGCCAACCTGCTCGCTAGTTTCATCGTCATCCCCATGACGCTGCTGATTCAGGTGGAAAGCGTGGTGATGTTCCTCGCGCCGGATACCGACTCGCCAAGCGGCATTACTGCGCTGTGGGCGATTATCGTGGGGATGCTGGTGTCGGTAATTCTGTTACTGCGCTTGGGCAACAGCATCTTCAACCGCGAAGAACTGCTAGGGCGCACCATTGACCAGTTGAACCTTCGCAGCGTCGCTCGCAACATCTGGCGCATGACCCTCGCGGTGGATGATCGTGGCACGCCCGCCCGCAACCTGCGCGAATGGTACAACGGGGTGTTCCGGGCGGTGAAGGCGCTCGGCCCGGCCATCTGGATTACGGCGGGCGTGTTTGTAGTGGCATTGGTAGCGGGATGGACAATCGGGCAAGCTCCCGAATGGCAACTGAATCTGCCGAAGGATGCTTCGATGAATCAAGCTGCCACTCTGCTGGGGCGCTATACCTCCATCCCCACTTCCACCGGAACGCTGCTGTTCATCGTG
>CAIVEA010000843.1 GCA_903904765.1 uncultured Chloroflexota bacterium | reverse complement strand
CACCCTAAATCCCTCTCCCTCAGGGCGAGGGACTTCAAAACCATGTGATTTTCTTCCTTCCCTTCGCCCTGAGGGAGATGGGGACGGGGGATGAGGGTAAAAACTCATAGCAACCTTTAGACGTTGGGCGCTTGCGAGGCCAGCCATGCCTGATAGTCGGCTTCCGTCACCAGCGCCCCGCCGGAGACTTCCGACTGCTGCAAGCGCCGCTGGTCGTCAAACGTCAATTCCAGTTCGGCGGTGCGGTTGCATTTGTAATCCACGCCGCGCACCGATTTCCGCACGAAGTAACCACCCTCGTCCGACTGGCTGAGGTCGTTGTTACGGTCAATGCGGACGCGCACCACTTCTTTGCACCCTTTGGGCTGCACATAGAAGTACAGCCCGCTTTTATCTGCGCTGGAGTCCCCCCCACCGCCGAATAGTTTCTTGAAGATATTCATGCCTCAGAGCCTCTTTTGCGAACGATAGCCGTGTAGGGTTGCATTCTTCGTTGCCATTCTACCGCCGTCCATGTCGCGAAACAAAAACGCCCCATCGTGGAGACGACGGGGCGTTGAATGATCTGCATCTTCGGGACGGGCAGAACCGGACGCGATCCTTTTAGGTCAAGCGCGTGTAGAACTCAACCACGAGCGATTCGTCAATCGGAACCTGAATCTCACCCCGGTCAGGAATACGGGTGAGGGTAGCCGAGACCGAAGCACTATCGAGGCTGAGGTACTGCGGAGCGTACACGTTGGATTCGAGCGACTCGATCACATGCACGTTCTTACGCATCTTTTCCACAACGGAGATGTTCTCACCGGGGGCAACCAGATATGAAGGGATGTTCAAACGCACCCCATCTACCAGAATATGCCCGTGCGAAACCATCTGACGCGCCGCCCAGATCGTGGCTGCGAAGCCAGCGCGGTACACCAGATTGTCGAGGCGGCGTTCCAGCAGCCCCAGCAGGTTCGCGCCGGTGTTGCCCGGCATACGGCGGGCACGCAGGAAGTAGCGACGGAGCTGACCTTCGCGCACGTTGTAGATGAAGGCCACCTTCTGCTTTTCGCTGAGCTGGAGGCCGTAGTCGCTGCGGCGACCCTGACGGAACTGCTTTTCCTTGCCGTGATCCCCCGGGGGATAAGCACGCTTTTCCAAAATCCGGGAATATTTCGGGCGGGGAATCAGCACTTCGCCGAAACGACGCTGAACTCTGGCCTTTGGCCCATGATACGATGCCATCAGAAATTATCCTCTTACTCGCGGGGTTTGCCCGTGTCCCACTGAATCGCAATATGTGTAGATGAGGATTATAGCGGCTTTCAAATCTATTTCTAGGGCGATTTTCGCACCATCGGATGCGGCGGTACAATAGGAGGCGCTAGAAGGAGATACGCCCTCATGCTTATTCGCTGGATACGCCCACTCGCCATCCTGTTTCTGCTGGCCGCGATCAGTTCGCTGGTGCTGGCACAGACTCCCACGCCCACACCCACCCCGACGGTGGTGCTTGTCACAGTGGGGCCGCCCACGCCCACCATTTTCTATGTCGGCACGCCACAGGTGCAGATGTCCGCCACGCCCGGTTGCGCTGCACCCCTGCCCATTCAGAATGGTCAGACCGCCTATGTGCGCGGGGGGATGTATCTCCGCAGCGGTCCCGGTCCTTCCAACCCCATCACCAACTACTACGCCAACCCGACCATTGTCACTGTCGTCGGCAGTCCGGTGTGCGACGGCACGCGCTACAACTGGTGGCCAGTGCGCGGTCCCGGCATGGACGGTTGGGTGGCGGAAGGTATGCCGGGGCGTTACTGGGTGGAGGCTGGCCCACCTCTGGCGGGAGCGACCTGCGGCGCGGCGGCGGCGCTGGTGATCGGTGAGGATGCGCTGTTGCTGCGTGATGTGAACGTGCGTGAACAACCTGCCGAAAACGGGCTGGTGCTGACCGTCGCATCGGCGGGTGGGAATGTGCTAGTGCTGGATGGGCCGCGCTGTGCTGATGGCCGTCAGTGGTGGCAGGTGAGTGTGACCGTCCTCGATGTGCTGTACACCGGATGGATAGCCGATGGGCAGGCGGCGGGCGGCGAGGATTACCTGATCTCGCAAGCGGCGCTGAACGCTTCGGTCTGCTCGGTTCCGCTGCGCTTTGCGGTGGGGATGCGCGGTTATGTCAACTATCACGACGGCGTACCCAAGAGCCTGCGGAGCGCCCCCGATATCGAATCCGAACTGGTGGCAACGCTGCTGGATGGCATTGGTTTCGAGGTGATCGGCGGCCCCGTGTGCGCCGACGATTACAATTGGTGGCAGATACAAATCGTGTCGCGCCCGGATGTCACCGGCTGGATCGCGGAAGGCGGCCCGGCGAATTACTGGATTTCGCGGGAAGAAATTCCCAAGCCCTGAACCAGCGTTTGCTCGATGATCGCCCTACGCCTTTTTGAGACAACCTCACCCCTTACCCCCTCTCCATAACGCGAAATACCGCTTTGGAGAGGGGAAAATCTCCCACTTTCTCCCCTTCGCCATGAGGGAGAAGGGGCAGGAGGTGAGGGTGGCATTTGGGGGAGGGTTCGCAGAAAACGGGGCGATGCGCTAGGATTGTGCGTTTAATCCAAGCAGCGAACCGGATTCGATCAGGAGAAAGTCTGCTTATGTTCACTCGACGTTTGACAGGGCAACGCGCCCTTTTACTGGCGGTTTTCGTCCTGCTGGCGCTGGCCTTGACGGGCTGCAACCTCGCCAGTGGAACGGGCGGGGGCGGGCAGAGCGCCATCAGCGGCGTACCGGTGGTGCAGATCGCTGCGCCGCCGCCTAACGCGACCTTCCTTGAAAACGTGGCTGTCAATATTCAGGTGCTGGTTTCCAACGCTGGAACCGATATTGACCGCGTAGAAATCCTCGTGGATAACGCCATTGTCCAATCGTTGAAATCGCCCAACGCCGCCGGAGCCAGCAGCTTCAGCCTGTCGCAAGGATGGCAATCTGCCGGAGCCGGGCAGCACACGATCAGCGTGGTGGCCTTCCGCGCCGACGGTAGCAGCAGCGCCCCTACTAATGTGACGATCTCGGTGGTCGCCAACCAACCGCTGCCCTCCGCCACCGCCGCCATGAACAACGGCGGGAACAACCAGCAAACACAGCCCACGCCCAGCAGCGGTGGGAATAACCAGCAAGCGCAGCCCACGCCGGAGCAGGTGCAACCCACACCCGCACCCGCGCAACCGACCACGCCGCCTGCCACCGCCACGCCCAGCACCCCTGTTGCCACCTTCAATCAGGGCGTGAACGTCCGCAGCGGCCCCAGCACCCTGTTCAACCCGCCCATCGGCAGCTTTGCCGCCGGACAAACCGCCGATATTCTGGCGAAAACGCCGGCGGGCGACTGGTACAAAGTGCGCTACTACAACGGCGAAGGCTGGGTGTTCGGGCAGTTATTGACCGTTTCCGGCGATGCCAATACCATTCCGGTAGATGCTGGCCCGCCCATCCCCACACTGACTCCGGTTGTGCCGACGGCTATCCCGGCCACGCCTGTGCCGCCAACAGCCGTCTCGCAGGCCGACATCGTACTCGGCAACGTGGTCATCTCGCCCGATGTGCCGCTGAAGTGCAACCGCACCGTCGAATTCAAGATTGATGTGGCGAATCTGGGGACGACAGCCACGACTGCCGGCGGCACGATCAGCATCCGCGACATCTCGGCGGCGGGTGAAACGACCACCAGCGGCGCGTTCCCTGTACTGAACGCCGGACAAACGACGAACATCGGCGGCATTTTCCTGACCGTTTCGATCAACGTGGGCGAAAACCACCGCCTGATTGTGGCGCTCAACCCGAACGGCGCGGTGCCGGAAACCAACCCGAACAACAACACCCGCGAGTGGAACTACACGCTGGCTGGCTGCTAAACCTCTCGCTGGACCCATCCTGCACGGGGCGGGCATATCACCCGCCCCGTGTGATTCAGGGCGTTAAGTCCACTTTAGGCCAGCCTGTACTTGTTTGGACTTATCCTCTATTCCTACAATCACCATACACATTTGTGCATGACGGACAACGTGACAGGCCGAAACCCTATTCTGCTGCTACGGGTCGCGGAACGGTTGTTTTGCGCCGCCGCGTTGTTCACAATCCGAAGCAACAACACGAATGCAGTACGCTTTATGACCACCACAACTGCCACACAACCTCCTTCTGCGCTCCAACACAGCACCCTATCCGCGCTGCGCTACACCAATTTCCGGCTGTATTTCATCGGACAGGTCGTGTCGCTTTCCGGCACATGGATGCAGTCGGTGGCGCAGGGCTGGCTGGTATTCCACCTCACCCAGTCCGAACTGGCGCTGGGGGTGGTGGCCTGTGCCGCTGGCCTGCCCGCGCTGTTCCTGTCGCCCATTGCGGGCGTGCTGGTGGAACGCTGGGAACGCCGCAAAATCCTGATTTTCTCGCAGGTGTACCAGATGGTGCTGGCCTTCGTGCTGGCGGCGCTGACGGCGGCCAATGTGGTGCAGGTCTGGCACATCGTCCTGCTGGCCTTTTTGCTCGGCTTCATCAATGCGGTGGACGCGCCCGCCCGCCAAACCATCATCAAAGACATGGTGGGGACGGAAAACCTGCCCAGTGGCATCGCGCTCAACGCCATCATGTTCAACGCCTCGCGGGTGGTGGGGCCAGCAGCGGCGGGCATCGCGCTCACACAAATCGGCCCGGCGTGGTGCTTCTTCATCAACGGCTTGAGCTTCTTAGCAGTCATCATCATGCTGGTAATTATCAAAGTGCAGTCACAGGCCGCCAAGTATGCGGAGTTCGCCCCGCTTGCCCGCCTGCGCGAAGGACTAGCCTTCGCCCGCCAGCACGTCACCATTCGCCCGCTACTGCTGCTGGCGATCAATGCCAGCCTGTTCACGGTGAATATCTCCACGCTGCTGCCGGCCTTCGCGGATACCGTGCTGCACTCGCCCAAAGAGGGTTTCGCCGCGCTCAGCACCTCCACCGGCATCGGCGCAGTCATCGCCGCCATGCTCATTCCGGTGTTCGGGCGGCGCTTCGGGCGCGGGCGGGTGGTCACGGTGATGGGCGTGTTCACCACGCTGGCCTGCCTCGTGGTCAGCCAGACCAGCGACCCGACCATTGCTACCGTGTTTATGGGCATCTACGGCTTCGCCATCATCATGCAGTTCACCACCGTCAACACGCTCATTCAGAGCGTCGTGCCGGACGAATTTCGGGGGCGCATCATCAGCCTGTATACGCTGTCATGGTTCGGCGTGTCGCCTTTTGGGGCGCTGGCGCTGGGGTTGGTGGCGCAGTTGATCGGCGCACCCACTGCCATTTTCATCTACAGCATCATCGGCGGCGTGTTGGGCGGGATTGTGGTGCTACGTTCACCGGATATGCGGCGGCT
>CAIVEA010000842.1 GCA_903904765.1 uncultured Chloroflexota bacterium | reverse complement strand
TGGAAACGGCGCTGGCCGAAGGTAACACCAACCTGAGCGAGTTGTTCGCGTGGCTGGGCGATTATGCGTCCATCGGTTTCATACCGCTGCCCGACCAGCCCGCCGACCGCATGAACGACAACTGGATATTTGTGGCACAGGTGCGCGATCGTGCTGCTGCCGAAGCCTATCTGGACAAAATTGCGCCCGATACGGTGGTGAAGGAAACGGTTGGCGCGTTCACCAAGTTCAGCACCCCCGGCGGGGATGGCGTATTCTTTATCAATGATGAGGCGCTATTCCTGTTCCCAGCGAATGCCGATACCGCACAGCCGCCCGCCCTGCCTGAAGCCTCGTTAATCGGGGCGGCAGATTTCCAGACGGTGCTGGGCAGTCTGCCCGCCGACTCGTATAACGCGCTGCTCTACATCCTGCCCAAGATCATCCCGCAGACCGACCCGCAGGCTGCACTCCTGTTCCAGAACGCTGGCCCGCTGCTGGTGGGGCTGACCGTGCAGGGCGACTCGGTGCTGACGATAGATACGGCGCAACTGCGCGGCAGAGGGGGCGACCCTGCACCTGCACCCGCTGTGGATCTGGCTTTCGCGCAGTACATCCCCTCCAGCGCGACGGCGGTAATTCAGGGCAAAGACCTGAACAATCTGTACAACAACAACCTGCTCAATCTGCTCAGCATTTCGCAACCGGATAGTAATGTAGGCGACCAGTTGAGTCTCGGCCTGCGGGCGGTGGGGCTGGATTTGCAGAAAGATGTGCTGGATTGGATGACGGGCAATTTCGCGCTGTTCCTGCGTACCGACACGCTGCCCATTCTGGATGGCATCTTCAAGCAACAGGTGAACCTGACCGGCAATCTGGATTTCGGCCTCGTGGTCGAAGCCACCGACCCGGCAGCCGCGCAAAGTCTGGCGACTAAGTTCAGTCTGCTGCTCAAGCAGGCGACAGCCAGCGGCAATAGCGAGGGAGTCTCGCTCAGCGACGACACCATCGGCGGCACGCCCGTCACCGTGATTCACCTCGACCCGCCCGCCTCCTCTGGCATGATTCTATCGCTGGAGATCGTGCTGGGCGCGAACGAGAACATTTTCTTCGTCGCCACCCGTTCCGCAGCGCAGGCCATCCTGACGGGTGACGGCATCCTCAGCCACGATCCAACCTACGCCGCTGCACAGTCGTATTTCCTGCCCAATACCGCTACCGTATGGTACACCAACGGCGAAGGCGCGGTGGGGACGGTGGGCGGACTGGGTACAATCTTCGGAGGAGTGATGCTCGGGCCTGCCATCGGCAGTGTGTTCGATGAGATCGTCGCGGGGCTGGAAACCAGCGGCCCGACCGCCGCCACCGCCACGCCGCCGCCCACGCTCACGCCTGCCGAGCAGGTATTCGGGGCGGGCATGACGGCAGACCGTGTGCGCGGCTATATCAACGGGCTGATAGCATCGGTCAATCACGCCTCGATCACCTCGGCTGTGACCGAAGGTGGCGTATCACAACTGCGGTTGGTGTTGCAATTGCAAGGCGAATAAACGCATTACCGCAAGCATGCAGGGGGCGGGTAACTGCCCCCTGTTTTTATTGATGCCCTGTTCATTTGCGGATGAAACGCGGGACGCGGTACATCCCCAGTTGGTAATCCAGCGGCACATTGTACGGGCTGAAGGTGGGCGGCAGCAGCGGCAGATAGCGCCGGATTCGCGCCAGTGTTTCGGTATCGGCGGGGTTCACGAACAGCACATAATTTGCTTTATCGGCATGTTCCGCCAGAAACGACAGGCTCTTAGCTGTCAGTTCTTCGGGAAACATATAATAGATGTGGTCAGGTAGATCGAAGAACTCGCGCATGGCAGACACATTGTATTCCCAGATGGCAGCCGACACGATGATATACACCTCGGTATCGTGCGGAAGGCCAGCCGTGCGAAAAACCGCATCCTCCCAATCGCTCGCCACGCGCAACTGCCTGTACCAGTGTTCCTGCAACTGCACATAAGCCGCCACCTGCACCCCGGCCACCGCCACGATGAGCGCCACCAGCAACCTGCGCCGCCAGCGTTCACCGCGCCCCACTTTCCACAGCGTCCGCAGTGCCGTCCGCAGCCCCAATGCCAGCAGCAACGCCAGCGCAGGAAAGACCACCACATAGCGCGGCGACCACAACACATCCCGCAGCAGGCCGTTGCCGAGGGCAGTCAGCGCCAGCCACAGCACCAGCAGCAGCGCCCAGCGGCGGCGTAAGCAGGCCAGCGCCAGCGCCCCACCCAGCAGGAACAGCGGCAGCAGCGCGGGTTGGATAAAGGGTGTCTCGCCACTCATGAACCAGCTTTGATCGTGAGCCACGCTGAACATCAACCATGGATAGACAGCATGCTCATATACTTCGAGGGGGGAAGGCGCGTCCACTTTCGCTTCGCTCTGCAAGCGGGGCGTGAGCAGCGATCCCGACCCCGCATAGGCGTAATATACCGGCACGGCGATCAGCAGCGCCGCCGCGCCCGCCCGCAGGCCGCCGCGCAGCAAGCGCAGTATCCACGCCCACCGCCCCATACCAATCGGGATGCCCATCAGCGCCACCAGCCCCAACCAGCCCAGTGCCAGCGGCGGATATAGCAACCGCCCGCCTTCGTAGAAATACTGCGTCAGGCCAAAGCACACCCCGCCCCACGCCCAATCCGTCCGTTGACCATCGCGCAGGGCGCGGGCGAAGAAAGCCAGCCCTAACACGCCGAACAGCGGGTCAGCAATATTGTTGAGCGCCAAGCGGCTGAAATGGACGTGCGCGGGCAGGGTGGCGAGGATGAAAGCCGCTGCCAGCGCCGTGCGCCAGCCGAATAGCGTCCGCGTCAGCGCGTACAGTGCCAGCACTGTTAGAGTGCCGAAGATCACGCTCGGCAAGCGCAGCGCGAACAGATTTGCGCCGAACACGCTGACGGTTGCCGATTGCGCCAGCGGGTACAACCACGGGAAAGCGGTGACGCTGCCGAAGGGCGTGAGGATGGGTGTATCGGGGATGCCCCACAGCCACACAATCGCCGCCACCGAATGAATCTCGTCCACGAAGCGGTGAATCGCGTCCTCCAGTCCGATCAGTCGCAACACCAGCGCCAGCAACAGCACGCCTGCCAGCAACCACCGTTCTTCGCGGCTCAAGCGCATCCGGCGCGGCCACCCGCCGCCCAGACCATAGCCCACCAGCAGCATACCCAGCAGCAGCAGCGCCAGTTGCACGGTGTACCACGTCCCGCCAAACAGGTTCAACCTCAGTACATTCCCGCTGATCTCGGCGCAAATCCACAGCAGCAGCGCCCCCAGCGCCACCGCCGAACGGCGCATAGGCCGCTGCGGGGTTGTCGCGGCAGGCATGGCAGCTTCCAGATGGGGCAGCGCGTCCGGCCACAGCAGCAAACCGGAGATGACCGCCCATGCCGCCAGCAGCAGCCACAGCAGGCTATCTTCGGGACGCACCCCTGTGAGGACATCCACCTGCAAGCGCCACGCCGCCACGCCGCACAGCGCCAGCGCCAGCAGCAGCAGTCCACGCCCGATGGTCGCGCGATGCGCCCGCACCCATACTAGCGCCAGTCGCCCGTCCCTGATCCAGTGGTCAAGCTGTTCGGGGTAGCGCCATGCCAGCCACAGCAAGCCAGCCACCACCACCAGCATGAGCGCCATCTGACCGTATTCCGGCGCGAACATCTGTATTTGCGTCAATCCCCATGCGACCAGCAGCACCAGCACGATCCGGCGCGGCAGTCGCAGGCTGGGCGGCGCAGCCCACAACGCCACACCGCAGAGTGCAACTAGCAACAGCGCGGGTAAGGGCGGCGGCAGGGCGATCAATAACAGCGCACAACCGATGGCTGCCACGAGGAAAATCAGCGTGCGGACGGGTGAGAAAGGGGATGTGGTTTCCATGCTTTTAGACTAGCGTTAAAACGCAGACTACGCTACAGGTTTATGGCATGTACACGGGAGGTTTTGGAGGCGAATCAACAACTCACCCCGCCAGCCCTATGCGGACTGCGGGGTGAGTGTGTGAAACCGGGAGAGTGCGGCGATGTTAGATCGAATAGCCCCGGACGACGTGTTCCAGTCGCTTGGCCATCTCGCTCAATTCGCGGATGCTCACTTCTGTCTGGCGGGTGCTGGCGGCGGTCTGCGTGGCGGCCTGCTTGATCTGGCTCATGGCCTGCGCCAACTGCACCATGCCGTTGCTCTGCTGGCTGGTGCTGGCGGCGATTTGCGCTGCTGCCTGTGCCGCTTCCTCGATGGTATTGGCGAGGTTGCGGATGACCTGCCCCGCGTTCTCCGCCATCCGCATACCGCTTTCAGCTTCCTTGCTACCTTCTTCCGTCACCATCACGGCGCTGTTGGTGGCTTGCTGAATCTCGCTCAGGATTTGCCGGACGCGGCTGGTCGCCTCGCGGGATTGTTCCGCCAGTTGCCGCACTTCCATCGCCACCACTGCGAAACCCTTGCCCTCCTCGCCCGCCCGCGCCGCTTCGATGCTGGCGTTCAGCGCGAGGAGTTTGGACTGCTCAGCCAGCCCGTTGACAGTATCAATGATCTCACCAATCTGCTGGGTGCGTTCCGAGAGCATGAGGATGTTCTCGGCGATGTT
>CAIVEA010000841.1 GCA_903904765.1 uncultured Chloroflexota bacterium | reverse complement strand
CGTATCATCATTAAAGCCTGCTGTCGAACTCACAAATTGATACCCACGTTGTCTACCACCCAGTTGATAGGCAATCTCAAGTTGGCGCATCTCAGACCGCCATAGGTTTCGGACGTACCGCGTTCAAAAACTTTTTCATGAACTCTACTACGCCTCGGTTGGTCATCAAACTACCTTCCGCGATCACAAAACTATACCCGTACCTTTCCGATTGGCTCTTTAGCCGCTTTTGCTCATTACGATAATTCTGGAGAATACCATCCACCGTAGTGTCATCCCCCCACACATCAGACTTGTTCACAAGGATGTAAAACGCCTTCACCTGTTTCGCCAGCGCAGGCTCATCCTCAAGCATTTGTAACACAAAGTTCAAGGCATCTTTCTGCGTCACCACATCCGTATGATCGAGCAAAAACACAATTCCGCGTGGTTGCGCTCCACGGAAAAGATCAACCCAATCGGTTTCCCACATCGCATACTCTCCACCCACATCCCGGTTTGGGCGTAATTTCATGTACGTATCCCCGACCCGTGTAGTGAAATCGGGTATCACATCCCCACCTGCGGCGGTGGGATCAGGGCGAAAATCATCATCCAAAACCCGCATGTTCGCTCGCAACCATTCGATGAACGTCGTTTTCCCCGTTTGCCGTGCCCCCAACACAATGAACGAAACGCCCGACACCTTCACATAGAAAAAATCTTGCAGGGCGCTCATCGTCGTATTCACGACCTTGCTCACCCCGCTGATCGTCCCCACTACAATCGTAATCAAGGTGTCAAAAAGGTTCGCCACAATGAACTCCTAGCCAAATGCCACCAATCCGGTCTGAACTGCTATACGCAAAACTGCACCTTTTCGTTGCCAATCGTATCCATTTTGAGAGAACGGTTTGATTGCCAAAACCCGAATCACGAGTTACGATTCTCTCATGATACGATGTGATTTTTCTCCATTTTCCCTTCTGATTAGGTCATCTCCACTATGAGCGTTGTAATTGGATTAGATATCGGCACGGGTGGCGCACGGGCGCTGGCAGTAGACGCGCAGGGGCGCATTATCGCCCGTTCCAAATCCGTGTTCAAAGCCCCACCTTATCAACCGCAACCGGGTTGGGCTGAGCAAGATGCTCTCGAATGGTGGACATCTAGTAAAGCTTGCCTGCGCGATATCATCACCGTATTAGACAATATTCCCATCGAAGCGATTGCCATTGATGCCACCTCCGGCACATTTGTACCGATAAACCACGAAGGAAATCCGTTGATTCCGGCTCTCATGTATAACGATGGCCGCGCCGCGGGGCTGGAAGCTGATGTGAACAAGGCTGCTGCTGAATTTTGCATTCAGCACGGCTACAGCTTTCCGCCTGCCTTTGCACTTGTCAAAATGTTATGGCTTCTGCGTCATGCTCCGGAAGTGATCGCCCAAACCTATAAGTTCTCGCACTCGGCAGACTTTGTGGTGGGGCGACTCAGCGGGAATTACAACTGCACTGACTCCTCAAACGCACTCAAATCCGGCGTGAACCTCATTACAGGCGCGTGGCCGGAATTCATCTCCACCCATCTCGACCTGCCCGCAGCATTATTCCCACGGGTATTTCGTCCCGGTGAGATGATCGCCACAGTATCCGCCGAAGCCGCCATTGTGACCGGGATTCGCGCTGGTACGCCCATCATTGCCGGAGCATCCGACGGAATGGCTTCCTTCCTCGCATCTGGCGCTTGTGAACCCGGTGACTGGAATCTCACCATCGGGACAACCATCGCCATTCGTGGCGTTTCTCCCGATGTAGTGCGTGATCCTGAAGGGCGCATTTACTGCCATCGTCACCCGGAAGGCTACTGGTTGCCCGGCGGAGCCAGCAATGTTGGAGGCGAATCGCTGCTCAAAACATTCGGTCAGACGCAAATCACCGAACTTGACACCCATGCGGAAGATGCCATCCCCACCAACATAATTGTCTACCCGCTAGTACGGCGTGGGGAACGCATGCCGTTCGTGAGTGCCACCATCGAGGGATTTACTGTGGGCACACCACGTTCCGATGCCGAACGTTTCGCAGCCTATCTCGAAGGAATCGCCCTTACAACAGCATGGTCAGTCGAAGCCTCTGCTGCACTCGGCGCACCCGCTGATGGTCGTTTCTTCCTGTCGGGGGGTGGCGCACATGGGAAAACACTCGGCAAAGTGATCGCCTCTGCTCTCAACCGCGACCTGCATATCGCCGAAGAACCAGATGCTGCAATGGGAAGTGCGCTCTTAGCCGCTGCGTGGATTTGGCACAAGGGATCCGTCAGCGCAGCCCAAAAAGCAATGGTTCAAACATCGTCTGTCATCTCTCCTGTGGCAGCATGGGTAGCCCCCCTGCGCCAGAAACTATCGGAGTTACAAGCTGCATGTCTACAACGCAGTTCCCACTAACCGCTTTCAAAGAATGTGATCTCCGAGGCGAAAATCAGCGCGATGTCACACCGGAACTCGCTTATCGTTTAGGCCGTGCAATGGGGACGATCAGCCCCGTGAAACGCGCCATCATCGGTGGTGATTTTCGCCTTTCCACCCCTGAATTGCTGACCGCGCTCGAACAGGGTTTTATCGAGAGTGGCCTCCATGTCGTGAACCTCGGTCAGCTTTCCACTCCCGGTTACTATTTCGCCCGCCGCAAGCTAGGCATAGATACGGGCGTGATGGTTACAGCTTCGCACAGCCCCCCCGGTTGGAATGGCTTCAAGCCAGCCATCGGTCATTTCCCGATCACCCCAGCCGAAATCGAGAACCTCAAGCGCATCGTCACCAACGAAGAATTCAGTGCTGGCAACGGCACTCGTGAATCACTGAACATTCTGCCCGATTATGTCGGTTGGTTGGCGCAGCGTTTTGCTGGCATCGGCGAACGTGCGCGCAAATTAGCATTCGACTGCGGCGGCGGCGCAACAGGATGGGTCATGGGTGCAATTATTGACGCGCTTCACATTCCTGCCACCACTATTTTCGGCATACCTGACCCGCAATTCACCCAGCGTTCACCGGATATATCCGGCCCCAAAGACCTGCTATCACTTCAAGAAGTAGTCAAAACGCAGGGTGCACAGGCTGGCTTCGGATTCGATGGGGATGGCGATCGCGTTGGATTGGTGGACGAACGCGGAAATCGCATCTCTAGTGACCGCCTAATTGCATGGTTAGCGAGTGAACTTTTGCAGCATGGCGGTTCCAGCGCAGTCATATATGATCTGAAGCTCTCGCGCTTGGTTGCCGAAATGGTCACATCCCATCAAGGCACGCCCATCCCGCAAAAATCCGGGCATACCTTCATCAAGACATCCATGCTCCAGCATGATGCCGTCATGGGCGGTGAATACAGCGGACATCTCTTTTACCGTGAACTAGCAGGCGGAGATGACGGCCTGTATTCTGCCCTGCTCATCACCCAACTCATGCAAGCCTACGAGCAACCAATTTCGGAGTTAATCGCTCGTATGCCCGTCTATACCAGCACGCCGGATATTCGCATCCATTACATCGGGGATAAAACCCCACTTATCCGCAAAGCAGCACAACACGCTGAGCAGGACGGCGCAACCCTCATCTCGATTGATGGGGTCAAAGCGGAATACGCCGAGGGTTGGGCACTCATGCGTGCATCCGTCACCGAAGCCGCCTTCACACTGCGCTTTGAGGGACGTACCACCACCGACATGCTCGGTGTCGCCGAGCGTTTCCTGAAAGGCGCACCCGAAATCGCAGAAGGTGTGCTGGCGCAAATTCACCGCCACGTCGAATGAGCAAAAAAAAACAGGCCAACGTTTCACTGGCCTGTTTTATGTCCCTAGATCTGTTTTGCCCTAGCTGCGACGGGCTTTGGTTTTTTTACGTTTCGGCATCTCAGGATTGCCCGGGTTGAAATGCTTAAGAATCACCAGTGGCTCGAACGAACTGCCATTGGTGATCTGCACACCGCGCCCTGCGGCATCGGCAGTCACGAAGAATTCATCTTCGGTCATCTCACCGAAGCGAATCATGGACGGTGCAGACACTCGGTGCTTACCAAACTGCCCGTACCCTTGCAACGTGATCGCACCATACGCCACCGGATCATGGATTACAACCGTGCGTCCCGGCTGAATAGTCAATTCTTTCGCACTGAACCATTCGCTGCCGTACACAATCCACTTCTCTTGGTATCCAGCATCCCCAGCCTGTTGTGGCGTGCCAATCGGGATCGGTTCGCAGTAGTGGTTCTCGCCGAAGTTCGGGTCAATATTGCCTTCCCAGTCCAACAACGCCAGCAAGTAGTCGTAGTCGTCCCACTTATCCTTCGGCACATCCTTAACGAGGAATTGACGATCTACAATGTAGTAGTCTGCGATCAAAGACTGCCACATCGAGAACACATCACTCGCGCGCTGCGGCTCGTATGTACACATCGTCCCCGGCGCGTGCAAGATACCCGGTGGCACATCCCACCCAGTACCCGGAGTTAAGCGATAAGCTTTGGACAGACGCAAAATCCCATTATCACCTTCATTCCAACGCTTCAAGCAGTCCACAACCTGATCTTTGGTCGTTCCGGGTTCAAACCCGAAGAATGTGTACGGGAATGTGTCTAGTGCAAAGTTATACTGTGGTGGATAGTAATATGCTTCCGGTTTTCCCACGCGCCCCACATCTGCCGCTTTTTCATCGCTCTGATGGAGGTGATGCGGCAAGGGATACATATTGTCGAAAAACTTGCTATACATCACCCATCCGCCATATTTCTTCATGACGGATTTACCCAATATGCTATCACCCATCAGGCCAATCGCATCTTTCAGAGCAACCTTTTTCTTGTTGTCCAGATAGATGTAACTCAAACCTTCATCAGGCAGAGTGAGCGGCCCATTATCTGCATGGGTTGTGCTGGAAAACCAGCGTTCATCAATACCACCGCGATTCCCGCCAAACGCATACAGGTCTGCTGGATGCAACCGCAGTCGGCGGCCCGGCACGCAGAATGAACGCGGAACCCATGTCGGCATCAGCCGCACGACCCCATCGCCCATTTCCAGCGCCTGCTGTGCGAGTTTCAAATTCTGTTTGTCGCCCATCAGGTTTCTCCGTATCTTGAATAAAAAGGGGGCGCTCTAAAACGCCCCCTCAAACCTACACTTCAGGCGTTACCCGCTGATTTCACCGATACGTTCGGCTTCGCTCAGGTTTTCCGCCGTCATCAGAACCGGAGTCAGGTAGTTATCATGCTGTGCAGGAGCAGTACCCTTACGCAGGAAGTCCACCAGAAGGTTCAGCGCAGTACGCGACTGACCGCCGGGGAACTGTTCCACCGTACCCGTCAGTTCACCATTCTGTACCGCCAGCAGCGCTTCCGGCAGTGCATCGAAGCCCAGCACCGCCACCTTACCCACCAGATCAGCAGCCTTCAACGCTTCCAGAGCACCCAGCGCCATGTCGTCGTTCGCCGCCACGATCACATCCGGCGGGGTATCCTGCGCCGCCAGACCCGCTTCCGTCACGCTCAGACCGTCCGCACGGCGGAAGTTCGCCGTCTGCTCGAACACCACTGCATATTCGGCCTTGCCGTCAATGATGTTCTTCAGACCCGCATTACGATCAATCGCCGGAGTCGCGCCCGGTGTGCCCTGAAGATTGAAAATCTTCGCGCCATTCGGGAAGTGATCCAGAATCCACTGACCCTGCGCCTCGCCACCCTTCACATTGTCCGCACCGACATGTGCCAGCGTCGCCAGTGCCGTGTCGCCCGCCACATTACGGTCAATCGTCACAACCGGAATGCCCGCGTCAATCACAGCCTGTACCGCCGGAGCCATCGCGTCTGCCGTCAGCGGGGAAATCAGCAAACCATCATACTGTTCGGCAATCACCGATTCGAGATCGGCAGTCTGCTTGGTCGTGTCACCACGCCCATCCAAAATCACCACTTCCACGCCCAGTTTCGCCGCTTCGTCTTCCACCTGCTTCTGCATGTGAACGAAGAACGGGAACGCCAGATCGGGCAGCGAAACAGCAATCCGCAACGGCTTGGTATCCACCGGCTGAATCTCACCAATACGCTCAGCTTCGCTCAGGTTTTCCGCCGTCATCAGAACCGGAGTCAGGTAGTTGTCATGCTGCGCAGGAGCAGTACCGTTACGCAGGAAGTCCACCAGAAGGTTCAGCGCAGTACGCGACTGACCGCCGGGGAACTG
>CAIVEA010000840.1 GCA_903904765.1 uncultured Chloroflexota bacterium | reverse complement strand
AGTTCGATAGCCAGTTTTTCGGGGGCGAACCACGCGCTATCCCCTTCAGCCACGCTCTGGAAGAACGGCCACTGACGCATGACGGCCACCTTGTCGCTCATATAGAGCTGGTTCTGGGCGGTGTAGTCCTGATTCAGTGCATCTTCCGGGAAAATCTTGTGGGTGTAGATCATGTCGTATAGGAATTGCAGAGCTTCGGCTGTGGCCTCGTCGAAGGCGAACACATCGCCACCGGACTGCGCCGCCAGATACGCCACATACACATACAGCAGCGCCGGCTTGATGAGCGCGTCCGTCGTCCCCCACACGCCGTTGGCGGGGTCTGCAAATTCCTTGCCAACGTTGACCAGTTCTTCCCATGTGGCCGGCGACTTCAGACCCTTCGAGTCCAACCAGTCCTTGCGAGTGAAGAAATAGCCGATGGCGAATTCGTGCGGGATGCGGTAACGCTGCCCGTCGAAACTGTGGAATTTCTCGATCTGGCTGCTGAAGCTCTCCGGGAAGTCATCCCATGTTTCCTGCGGGATGATGTCGGTGAGGGGTTCGATGTAGCCCGCACGGATGAATGTGGGCGAGTCATCATCTGCATCGCTGATGACATCCACCGCACTCTCGCCAGAAGCGAAACTCGGCCCGTATTTGGTGAGCATGTCTGTACCGCTGGCGGGGCCGCCTTCAAGCTGTACAGTCAAGCCAGTGCTGGCCTCGAAATCCGGCAGCACAGCCTTGATCGCATCGTGAGCAAATTCCTGGATAGCAAGAACGACGGTCTTATTGTTCTGAATGAGCGCGGGAGCATAGATGCCCTGAGTGAGGAAGCGACCGGGGGTAGCCGCAGCCAGTGCAGCCGCGATACTCCCCGCTGAACCTTTGAGGAATGTACGACGGGTCATCCCTCGGCTAAAGAGAGTCTTTTTCTGTTTGCTGTCCATTCAACTCGCTCCTGTACTAAATAATTGGTCAATACTTGCGTTCAGTGCTATCATGATGAATGGTATAGACAAGTCAAGTCAAATATATAATCATTTTGCCGCTTTTGTCAAACGGCGAAGAAGGATTAGGACATGGCGCAGCATTTTCAAGCGACGCTGGTCAGTCATACCCACTGGGATCGGGCGTGGTACTGCACTTTCCAAGAGTTCCGTATCCGCCTTGTTCGGCTGGTTGACAACTTATTGAGGATTTTGAAGGAAGACCCGGATTTTCATTACTTCATGCTCGATGGGCAGATGAGCGTGATCGAGGATTACCTCGAAGTGAGGCCGGAGAAGGCGGCGGAGTTGCAAGCCTTGTGCCGCAGCGGACGCATTCAGGTCGGCCCTTGGTTCGTGCTGGCGGATGAATTTCTGGTCAGCCCGGAGTCGCTCATCCGCAATTTGCGCTTAGGACACCGCATGGGCGAAGCCTTCGGCGGGGTGGAGAAAATCGGCTATGTGCCAGACGGATTCGGACATATTGCCCAATTGCCGCAGATTTTGCGCGGGTTTGGCATTGATAATGCCTTCTTCTGGCGTGGCATGGGCAAAGAAGGTGATCGGCTGGGTACGGAGTTCATGTGGAAAGGCATCGGTGGCGAGGCCATCACCACCATTCTGATGCCGTGGGGCTATCACAACGTCACCAATCTGGGCTACGGGATTCACTGGGGCGATGT
>CAIVEA010000839.1 GCA_903904765.1 uncultured Chloroflexota bacterium | reverse complement strand
TTGTTGGCGGGTGTGATGCTCAAGCTGGGCGCTTACGGTTTCCTGCGCTTGGTCATCCCCCTGTTCCCGGATGTGTGGATTGCACCGATCAATGTCCTCGGCCTTGTTCAAACCAACTGGGCGGGCATTCTGGCTTTCCTCGCCATGTTGAGCATCGTCCTCGGCGCGTTTGCAGCCTTCGGGCAGAACGACATCAAACGGCTCGTGGCGTATAGTTCGGTGAACCACATGGGCTTCGTGGCGATGGGTATCGCGGTGGCGGCATTGGCTTACGCGCAGAACTGGGCGAACGCCAGCACCGAACACATGCAGAGCGCGATCTTCGCTACAAACGGCGCGGTGTTGCAAATGTTCAATCACGGGTTGAGTTCGGCGGCCATGTTCTTGCTGGCCGGCGGCATCTATCACAAGACTCACACCCGCGACATGACGCAGTATGGCGGCTTCTGGGTGAAAGCGCCCATCTACGGCGCGATCTTCATCTTCACCAGCATGGCCAGCCTCGGTCTGCCCGGTTTGAACGGGTTTGTGAGCGAGTTCCTTGTGGTGCGCGGCGCGTGGGGCGTATATACCGGCCTGACGATTGTCGCAATGCTCGGTCTACTGTTCACGGGCGGTTACATTCTGAAGGGCATCCGTGCGGTGCTGCACGGGCCGTTCAATATGCACTGGAAAGATTACAACCTTGAGATCGAAGTGCGGGAAGTGGTGGCGATTGCGCCCCTCCTCGTGCTTATGCTGGTCACGGGCATCATACCCAACTGGATTCTGCCCGTCATTAATGACTCGGTGATGAAGATTCTGGGCGGGTAGCATCAAAGCGCCGGGCGCTGCCGCAAGCCGCGCTTGGTAAAGGAATAAGATATGGGCGAAGCATTTCAGTTTCCAATTTTGAGCGTCATCATCTTCACCCCCATCGTGGCAGCCGTGATTATGCTGCTGATTGATGGCGAGAAGCGTGACCTCATCCGGGGCATCGCCATTACGGCTGCGGCTGTCATGCTGGTGCTGTCGGGCGCGGTCTTCTTTGGCTACAACAATCAAGTGACCGGGCTGAAGGCTGATCTCGATCAGATCGAACAGGCAGGGGGGCCATTCAAAGCCACTGCCATGTTCCAACGCAGTCTGGCTTACGAAGAAGAAGTTCCTTGGGTCGAGAGTCTGGGCATCAGCTATCACCTCGGCGTGGACGGTTTGAACGCCCCGATGGTGCTGCTGACGGGCATGGTGACGGTGGCCGGTGTGCTGATTTCGTGGCGCATTGATGACCGCACCCGTGAGTTCATGGCGTTCTTCATGCTGCTTGTGGCAGGTGTGTACGGCGTATTCCTCGCCATAGATATGTTCGTCCTGTTCTTCTTCTATGAACTGGCGATCTTCCCGATGTACTTGCTGATTGCGACATGGGGCTGGGTGAAATTGCGCGAATATGCCGCGATGAAACTCACGCTCTACATCTTGATCGGTTCGGTAGTGGCGCTGGTCGGCGTGATCGCAATGGTGTTGACTGCCAACCACTTCTTCACCAACGAAGGTGCTACCGCCTTCCAAGCGGCGAAAGAAGCAGGCGCATTGGCAGCGAATGCCAAGCCGATGAGCTTCAGCATGACGAACCTGATGGCGGCAGGTGAGGCGGGCGCGTTCAACATCCCCGGTTATGCCGGTGTGGATGTGCTGACGTTCGCCAAGCTGTGGTTCCCGTTCATCTTCATCGGGTTCGCTGTCCTAGCCGGCGTGTTCCCCTTCCACAACTGGTCGCCAGACGGTCATGTGGCTGCTCCAACTGCGGTTTCGATGATCCATGCGGGCGTGCTGATGAAGCTGGGCGCGTATGCTGCGCTGCGTGCTGGCGTGCAACTGCTGCCGCAGGGTGCAGAAGCGCATCTGCCATGGATTGTATTCCTGACGTTGGTTAACGTGGTGTACGGGGCGTTCATCGCTTTCCGTCAGCGCGATTTCAAATACGTGATCGGTTTCTCGTCGGTCAGCCACATGGGTCTGGTGAGCATGGGCTGGGCTTCGATGAACATCATCGGCATGACGGGCGCGGGGCTGCAAATGTTCAGTCACGGCGCGATGACGGCACTGTTCTTCGGTTGCGTCGGCATGGTGTATGACCGCGCTCACACCCGCGACATCCCCAGCCTCGGCGGCTTCGTGAAGAAGATGCCGTGGGTGGCGGTGGCCTTCGTGATCGGCGGTTTGACCAGCATGGGTATGCCCGGCTTGAGCGGCTTCCTTGCGGAGTTCCCGATCTTCGTCGGCATGTGGAACGCTTCGCCCAACATCACGCTGCAAATTGGCAGCTTCGTCTTGACGAATTACTACTCGATCATCGTGATCTTGTCGGCGCTGGCAATCGTCATCACGGCGGCTTATGTGCTGCGTGTGACGGGGCAGGTGTTCTTCGGCGAGTTTGATGAGAAGAAATATGCGGACGTGGGCGACATCGCGGTGACAGACCGTATTATTCTGTTCCTGCTCGGTACGCCACTGGTCATTCTGGGTGTCTACCCGCCAATCATGGCTCCGATGATCGAAGCTGGTCTGCGGCCTGTGTTAGCCATTCTTGGTGGAGGCGCGTAAATGGGTGCTACTACGGATTTGGGCGCAGCCCTGCTGGCGGTTCTGCCAGAGATCGGGCTTGCCATTCTGGCGACCGTTGTGCTCGCCCTCGACTTAATCTGGCCGGAAAGCCGTCGGCGCAGTTTGTCGGTGGTGGCAGGTGTCGGGTTGCTGTTGCTGGCGCTTGTCCCCCTGCTGGTGTATCCGGGTTCGCCCGCCACGCCGGAAGGGTTGTACTGGGGCGGCATGGTGCGCCATGATTTGCTGTCGCAGATTTTCAAAGTGATGATCCTCGCGGCTGCGGGTTTGACCTCGCTGATGGCGGTGGATGCGAATGGCATCGGTCGCAAGGGCGAGTTCTATGTCGTCCTGATCGTGTCCACGCTGGGTATGACGCTGATGGCGGGTGCGGCGGACATCATCATGGTGTTCCTCGCGCTGGAAACCACGTCCATCCCGCTGTACATCCTCGCGGCGTTCAAGCGTGGCGACACCCGTTCTAGCGAAAGCGGTTTGAAATACTTCCTGTTCGGCTCGTTCGCGTCCGCCATTCTGCTGTACGGCCTCAGCCTGCTGTACGGCTTCAGCGGACAGACCAGCCTATATCAGATCGCGCAGTATTTGACAAGCGAAGCCTTCGCCAATAATCCGCTACCTGTGCTGGGTGCGCTGGTGATGGTGGTGGTCGGCTTCGGTTTCAAGATCAGCGCCGTTCCGTTCCACTTCTGGACACCCGATGTCTACGAAGGTGCGCCCACTCCGGTGACGGCCTTCTTGAGCGTCGCCAGCAAAGCGGCCAGTTTCGCGCTGCTGGTGCGCTTCCTTGTCGCGGTGTTCCCGTCCACGCTGGTGATCGGGACGCAGGAAATCCAGAACTTCTGGGTGCAGTTGTTCTCAGCCTCGGCGCTGATTTCGATGACGCTCGGTAACGTGGTGGCGCTGGCGCAGCGCAACATCAAGCGTCTGCTGGCCTACTCGTCCATCGCACAGGCCGGATACACCCTGATCGGCATTGCCGCCATTCAGTCCACATCGGCAGGTGGGTCGGCGCAGGCGGTGGCGGCGGTCAGCTTCTACATGTTCATGTACGTATTCACGAACCTGCTGGCCTTCGCGGTCATCATCCTGTTCAGTGAAGCGACGGGCAGCGAAACGATTGCTGATCTGGCTGGCCTCAGCCGCCGCAATCCGTGGCTGGCGCTGATGATGACAATTGCGCTACTGTCGCTGGCGGGCGTGCCGCCGGCTGCCGGGTTCTTCGGCAAATTCTTCCTGTTCCAAGCGGCAGTGCAGTCGGGTCTGACGTGGCTGGCGATCGTTGGCGTGCTGAACGCGATTGTGGCGCTGTACTACTATCTGGTGGTCATTAAGGTTATGTACGTTGACCGCAGCCCGGATGAGGACAAGCCCATTCCGGTGTCGCGCTCGTATGCGTGGGTGATGGGTATCACGGGAATCGCCGTGCTGCTGATCGGCACGGTGGCGGCGCAGCCCATTTTCGAGTGGGCGGTGCGCGGCGCGGCGGCACTGTTCTCGTTGTGATTGGCAGTTGATGAAAATCATTGGGGCGAGCCATCGGGTTCGCCCCAATTCATGTCTATCGTTAAAAATATGCAACCTTTATTTGTTGGCAATCTGCAAGTGCTTGTGATAGAATTCCCGAACTTTAGCGATAATGAATGAACCAACACCAAAGCGCATTCCAAACGTCTCTGTAGCCACCATCGCGGGTTCTGCGGGTTGTTTCATGATTGTGATTGTGGTTGGGGCGTTAATTCTCGGTATTGCACTGGATCGGGCGCTAGGGTGGCGCGGGCCACTGACTATTGGTTTGGTCGTCATCAGCGCACCGCTCAGTTTGTACCTTGTTTATCGGATGGTGATAAAGGTGTTGCAGGCGATGCAACAGCCACCGCAAGAGAAACAAGACAGCGATTAGCCGTTTTAGCATGAGGAGGTCTGTCGTTGAGAAATAAAGGCATTTCTCAGAGTAGCAAGGGAGGGTCAGCATGACAACAAATCAACGCGGTTGTCTATATGGCCTTATACTGCTGGTTTTTGGCGTGTTTGTCTGCGGTCTGCTGCCTTTTGTTTGGCTTCCCGGCGCTGGTGCGGCGGCGGCAATCCCGGTCATTCAGGTTCCCGGCGAAGTGTTGATTAAGAACTTCCTTGGCCTCGGTCCGAAGTTCAACCTCATCAACACCATGGTGGCGCTGATTATCGTGGATGTGATCGTTCTGCTGCTGGCTATCCTCGGCTACCGTGCTTCTAAGGGGTATACCCAGGAAATCCCCGGTCGCTTACAGGGTGCGCTCGAATCGCTGGCGGGTGGTCTGTACAGTTTTGTGAAGCAGATCAGCGGCGGACGTAATGCACGCTCCATCTTCCCGTTGGTGGCGACCATCTTCCTGTTCCTGCTGGTCGGGAACTGGATGAGCGTCATCCCCGGTGTGGAAAGCGTCGGCAAGTTCCACTGCGCTCACCCGAACACCAGTGGTTATCAAGGCACGCGCATCAACGACAGCCTGTTCCAGATTCGCAACACCAAGCCGCTGAATGGTGGCGATCAGGTGACGCTGGAAATGGAACATGAATGCGAAGCGGCGATGGCGGCGGCTACCACCGAACAACTGATGAGCGATGATGCGACGGTCAACCCGCTGCTGATCCATCGCTTCCACATCACTCCCTTCGTGCGTCCGGCGGCGACGGATCTGAACCTGACGATCGCTCTGGCGCTGATCTCGTTCTTCTTCATTCAGTACTACGGCTTCAAGGAACAGGGTCTGAACTACATGCAGAAGTTCATCCCCATCCGTTCGCTGGGTAATGTGGCGAAGAACCCGATGGGCGCGATTGATCTGATCGTCGGTCCGCTGGAACTGGTATCGGAACTGTCGAAGATCGTCAGCTTGAGCTTCCGTTTGTTCGGCAACATCTTCGCGGGTGGTATTCTGATTGCGGTTATGCTGTTCCTCGTGGGAACGGGTATTCCGATTGTGTTCTATGCGCTGGAATTGATTGTAGGTCTGGCGCAGGCGTTGGTGTTTGCGGTGCTGACTCTGGTGTTCATCTCGCAGGCGATGGAAGGCCATCACGGCGACGAAGAACATGGGGAACATGCTGAGGCTCACTAAGAGTTATCTGGACGATCTGGGCGCACTGTCGCCCGCCTAACCGATTACAAAGCATAGAGAGGAATGACGAAATGCCTGAATTGACTACACTGGGTAAAGCGATTGGCGCCGGTCTGGCGATGGTTGGCGCACTCGGCCCCGGTATCGGTATCGGTCTGCTGGTGCAGGGTGCGTTGCAGGCGATTGGCCGCAACCCCGATGCGTCGAGCAACATTCAAACAAACATGATTCTCGGTATCGTGTTCGCTGAAGCAGTCGCCATTTACTGCTTGGTGGTCGCCCTCATCATCCTGTTCGTGCTTCAATAAGCGCGTAAGAGGAGATTGGACATGCACAAAGTGTTTACTCTGAAAAGACTTGTGATATTCGGTGTACTGGCGCTGGTTCTGTTGCTGGCTGGTGTGGCGATGGCGGCTGAAGAAGCCACCCCCGTCCCCGCTGAAGGCGCTGCCGCGACCACCGAAACCGCTGCTGCCGATACCCATGCGGCAGAGGGCGAAGCTGCTGCTGCTGGCGAGTCGGCGGGTGGCATCGAAGCTCTCGGTCTGAACCCCGGCTACCTGCTGGCTCAGATCGTCAACTTCGGTATCATCTTCTTTGCTCTCCGCGCTCTGCTGTGGAAGCCCATCCTGAATATGCTGGACTCGCGCTCCTCCAAGATTCAGAAGGGTCTGGAAGATGCTGCCGTCGCCGCCAATGCCCGCCGTAATGCGGAAGTCGAAGCCGAGAAGATCGCAGCTTCGGCCCGTGCGGATGTGGCGAAGGCTGTGGAAGAAGGCCGCGTGCGTGGTGAAGAAGTCCGCAAGCAGCTGGTGGCCGAAGCCAACGCCGAAGCTGAAAAGATTCGCACCGAAGCTCGCGCCGCCGCCGCCGCCGAACGCGATCAGCAGTTGGCCGGTCTGCGTGGTCAGGTAGCTGCTATCTCGATCGCTGCCGCGCAGAAGCTGGTGGGCGAATCGCTGGATAAGAAGCGTCAGGAAGCCCTCATCAACGAATTCTTCGCCAAAGTGCCGGACAGCGCCAAGAAGCTGGGTGGCAAGGTCGAAGTGGTCAGCGCCATGCCGCTGAGCGATGATGAGAAGGCGAAGGCCAAGAGCGAAATCGGTGCCGAGGACGTGTCGTTCGTGGTTGATCCCAGCATTCTGGGTGGCCTCGTCGTCCGTTCGGGTGATCGTGTTGTGGACGGTAGCGTCCGCAGCGGTCTGAACGATCTCGCTGGTCGCCTGAACTAAGTTTGCCTCTGAACCACAGAGTTCGCATTGTCCGGTTTCCGGCATGCTGGCTCTGTGGTTTTATTTTGCGCCTGTGCCAATACCCCGTCCTCGTCCTAACACGCATCCCACGATAAACCATCATGACCAAAACCCTCGCTGAACTGATCGCCGCTTTACCCGAATCGGCTGCTGTAGTAGGCGATGTGAACGCCGTCATCAGTGCCCCTGTGTCTGAGTCCGATGCTGAAGTAGAGCGCGGCGGCATCTTTGTGGCGCGGCGCGGCTTGTCAGTGGATGGACACGCTTTCATCCCACGAGCGATTGAGCGTGGTGCGGCGGCCATCGTGGGCGAGCATGATTTACGCGATCTACCTGTACCGTATGTGCGGGTGAGCAACGCACAGGAGGCCACCGGCTATCTGGCGGCGGCTTATCACGGCTATCCGTCGCGCCATCTCACGCTGGTGGGCGTAACCGGAACGGACGGCAAGACCACCACCAGCACCCTTTTACACAGCATCCTCAAAGTGGCGACGGATGGCAAAGCGGGGCTGATTAGCACCGTCAGTGCCGATCTGGGCGGCACATCGGTGGATACCGGATTGCACGTTACCACCCCCGGCGCACCGCAAGTACAGGCGCTGCTGGCGCGGATGCGGGCGAACGGTCTGACGCATGTGGTGTTGGAGATGACCAGTCACGGGCTGGCACAGGGACGGCTGAACGGCGTAGAAGTGGATGGCGCGGTGCTGACCAACGTCACGCATGAGCATCTCGATTATCACGGCACGTTCGAGAATTACCGCGCCGCCAAAGGGCGTATGTTCGAGATGTTGGGGCGCAGTTTCCGTAAGCGCGGCCAATCCAAATTCGCGGTGGTGAACGCCGATGACCCGAACGCTGACTTTTTCGCCGCGTTCCCGGCAGATCGTGTGCTGTGCTACAGTGCGGACGCGGAACGAGAAGCCGATGTGCAGGCGGTGGACATTCGCTACGGCACGGACGCGACGCGCTTCACCGTCATCGAGCGTGGCAACCCGATTCGCGCCCAGATCGAAACGGCACTGGTGGGCGCGTTCAATGTGTCGAATGCGCTGGCGGCCATCAGCGCGGCGCGGGCGCTGGATATGCCTGTAGCGGTCGTCAAGCAGGGCATTCTGAATGTGCGCGGCGTGTCGGGGCGCATGGAGCGCATCCACGAGGGACAGTTGTTCACGGCGATTGTGGATTTCGCGCACACGCCGAACGCGCTCCAACGGGCGCTGGAAGCTGCGCGTACCATGCTCGCCCCCGGTCAGCGGTTGATCGCGGTGTTCGGCAGCGCCGGACTGCGCGACCGCGAGAAGCGGCGCATGATGGCAGAGACAGCGGCGCGATTGGCAGATTTCAGCGTGTTCACCGCCGAAGACCCGCGCACCGAATCGCTGGATGGCATCCTCGATGTGATGGCGCGGGCGGCAGTTTCGCAGGGGGCAGTCGAGGGCGAGACGTTCATCCGCGTACCCGATCGTGGCGAGGCGTTGTACCGCGCTTGCCAGATGGCGCGGGCGGGCGACGTGGTGATCGCTTGCGGCAAAGGCCACGAGCAGAGTATGTGCTTCGGCACGGTGGAATATGCGTGGGATGACCGCGACGCGCTGCGGGCAGCATTGCGCGGCGAACCGTTGCGGACGCTGCCGACGGCTACTTGACCGGCTGCGTGATGTCTTCCGGTTCTTCCGCCAACGATTCCGCGATGATCGGCACGGTGAAGTGGAAGGTCGTGCCGCTGCCCAGTTCGCTTTCCACCCAGATCAGGCCGCCATGCCCGACCACGATACCGCGTGTGATGGTCAGCCCCAAGCCCGTGCCGGGTTGCTGGCGGGTGAGGGGGTTATCGCTGCGGAAGTAGGGCGTGAACAGCTTGTTCAGGTCTTCTTCGCTCATGCCGATGCCGGTATCTTTTACCCGCACATGCAGCATTGGCCCTAAGTCTTTACCCTTCGCATCCCGCTGGTTGTCCATCACCTCGGCGCTGATCGTGATTTCGCCTTCGGGCGGCGAGTATTTGTAGGCGTTGCTGACCATGTTGGTGAGCACCTGAATCAACCGATTCTGATCGGCGTGGATCAGCGGCATTCGTTCCGGCATCGCCATCGTCAGCTTTTGCGCTTTGTCCTCGATCTGGCGGTGCAGCGGGCGCAGCGTTTCATTGACCACGTTGCGGAAGTCCACATTGGCGAACTCCATC
>CAIVEA010000838.1 GCA_903904765.1 uncultured Chloroflexota bacterium | reverse complement strand
GGGGTTGGTGCTGACGACGATGGACGAGATCATGCTGGGCGGCAACGTGGGGGCGGGAACGGTGGGCACTTCCACCGTTGGCGTGAGGTAATAGCTAGTCGCTTCGGCTTCTGCCACCCAACCGATGAGCGAACCCGTGTTCACCTTCACCCACAGGATGCCGCGTGACGTGTCGCACGTCTGCCCGCCCAGCACCTGCATTAGCGTGCTGGGGGTGACGGTGGCGATCTGGGCGCTGATGGTGCTGGGGTCATTCCGCAGGCGCACGGTGTTGCCGGGCAGCACCCGCGCCTGTCCGCCGGTGACGAGGCGGGTGGGGGCGCAGGCAATCGGGCCGCTGAAGGTGGGTGCAGGCGTGAAAGTCGCCACTGGAATGGGTGTGGGCAGCAGAGTCGGGGTAGCGGGCGGGACGATCATCACATTGAAGGCCAGCCCGACCTGCATGGCGCTCAAATCCTGATTGAAGATCGCCCATTTATTCACGCGCACGTCATACCATACGCCTAACGGGATGGGGGCAAAATTGCCCTCCGCGCCGCCGGGGTTGAACGCATGCGTGACCAGAATGATCGCGTTCGGGTTGTTATCCAACTGCGGGTGCGTCAAATACGTCCAGTTGGATTCGATAGTCATGCCGCTGCTGAACTGCACGAAACCCTGATCGGCGGTGAAGGGCAGGATATTGAAGGCGAGAATATCTGCGCCCGGAACCGAACTGTCCTCGGTGCGGGCGTTCCATGTGCCGGTATCGGTGCGGTAGAACGCGCCGATCATGCCGGAGGGTGCGCCCATCACAAACTGCCCGACGGGAGTCAGGATCATCATGGCGTTCGGTTGTGTGTTCAGGTCGGGATGGTTGAACGGGAAGGTATCTGAAACGGTGGGCGTGAACAACTGCTGCAATTCACGCGGGTCGCCCTGCACCACTGCCACGTTGAAGGACGCACCATCCGGCATAGGGGCGTTGTCGCGGTTGAAGATTTCCCATGTGCCGAGGGCATTTTCGCGCACGCCCACCGGATGATTGTTGAACACCGAACGTCCCGATGGCGGGTTCCAGTTGGGCGTAATCAAGATGATGGCGTTGGGATTGTTGTTGATGGCGGCATTGTTCATCACAGTGGCCGCGCCGCTGGTGTTGCTGGTGGTCGCCACATGCACAAAGCCCGTGACGGTGTAGGGGGTAATCACTTCGGCGGGGCTGGCTGCCACCACTGATACGAACACGAGCAGGCAAAGCAGGATAAACGCAATCTTACGCATGGTCTGCACCTTTATGAGCAAAAGCACTGGGTACAGTCTAGCAACAATCGTTATGTTGTGGGGTATTTTTTCATAATTTTTTAGATCATTACGTTTCGCATTGTCAAAAACAGCCCTCATCACCAGAAACATCACCCCTCAGTCCCTTTCAAGGGTAGGTTTTTGAAGAACCTCACCCCTCAGTCCCCTCTCCAACACGCGGAGTACCGCTTTGGAGAGGGGAAGCAAGACACATCTGTTGGACTTTACTCCCTTCGCCATGACGAAGAAGGAATGGCGAATGAGGGTTAGCGCAACGCTCACAGACATCCGGCACAGGATGGGCTACAATAGAAACGATACGTCCGCCGACAGAGTAAGGATATTCTGGATGCTCCAGCAACTCGCCGCCGCCAGCCGCCCCGTACTCGATTTCCCGTACATCCGGCGCACGCGGCGCAATCACGGCCTCGAACATGCCACCATCAGCCTGCTCAATGCGCGGGGCTATCGCCTGTCGGGGCGCAGCGACGATCACGGGTTCATCCTGCTCGGTGATGTTCCCACGCCGCAGGTGGAATGGGCAGCGCACGAGGCGCTGCGCCGGATGCAGAACGGGGCGCATCATCTGGCGGTGCATCCCAACTGCGGCACAAATCTGGTGACGGCTGGCCTGCTCACCAGTCTGGTCGGTTTGCTCGGTTTCGCCGGACAGCAGCGCCGCGACCTGTTCAACCGCCTGCCTCTGGTCATGCTCGGCATGATGGCCGCTTACCTGTCGTCACAACCGCTGGGGATGGCGCTGCAAAAACACTTCACCACCGAAGGCGACCCCGGCGATCTGGAGATCGTGGGCATCAGCCCGTCCGCCATGCGCCTCCCCTTCGGCGGCGCACCCGTCCGCCTACACCGCGTCGCCACTCGCGCAGGATAAGCTCCGATGGCTGTGACCAAAACGTTCTTCCTGTTTCACGGGGATGATGATTTCACCCGCGAGGCCGAGGTGTCCGCTGCCCGCGCCAAACTGCTCGGCGGCGACAATGCCGAACTGAACCTGAGCGAGTTTGAGGGCGAAAACGTCAGCATCCCCGAAATTCTGAACGCGGCCTGCTCGTACCCGTTCCTCTCGGATCGGCGCGTGGTCATCGTCAAAGGGTTGATCGGGCATCTGACGCGCAAAGGCGCGGGCGACACGGGCAAACGCGCACTGGAAGCCCTGATGGACGCGCTGCCCACCCTGCCAGAATGGACGCGCCTGCTGCTGGTGGAGCGCAGCACCCTGCCCGAAAACAGCAAGTTTCTCAAACTGGCAAAAGAACTGCCCAACGGCTTTGAACGCGCCTTCAAAACGCCGGACGATCTGACCGGATGGCTGCTGAAACGCGCTAAGGATGTGTACGGCGCGGAACTGCAACCCGCCGCCGCCGCCGCGCTGGCGGGCGTGGTCAGCGATTTGCGCGTGGCCGATGCCGAATTGCTCAAGCTGGTCAGCTATGCCGATGACCGCCCCGTGACCGAGGACGATGTGGCGCTGCTTACGGCGTATGTGGCGGATGAAGATGTGTTCAAAATGGTGGATGCGCTGGCCGAAGGGCGCGGGCGGGATGCGCTGGGACGGATGCACCGCCTGCTCGACCAGAAGGACGGCGACCCGTTCAAAACCTACGGCATGATCGTGCGCCAGTTCCGGCTATTGCTGACCGCCAAGGAGTACCTCAGTGAAGGTGGTGCGCCGCGCAACATGGCCTCCGCGCTGGGCATGAAGCCCTTCGTGGCGGATAAGCTGGCGAAGCAGTCGCGGGCGTTTTCGCTGGCACAGTTGGAGAAGGTGTACCGCGCCCTGCACGAGTACGACGTGAAGATCAAAACCGGCGCGATGGAAGCCGAACTCGCGCTTGACCTGCTGGTGGCGGGGCTGGGGAAGTAAGGCTACGGCTGCGTCCGTGTGCTGTACAGCATGAGCGCGGCGGTGCTTTCGCCTGCTTCGGCGACGGTCAGATACAGATGAGCATCCCCGTCGGCAACCAGCATAGGCAGCCCTAACAGCGTGGGCGCAACGCCTAAACGCTGCATCCCTACCAGCGTTCCATCCCGGAAATACACCACACCCAGTTGCCCATCTGACAGCAGCGCAGCAGCCGGCAGCACCGACTCGGCAGAGTCCAGCGGCGTGACCCATACCGCGCCTTCGCCGCCGATCTGCGCGGACTCCACCTGTCCGCCCGCGAATCCGGTTTCGGGGGCGGACGAGTCCCCGGCTTCCACGCGCAAACGCTCCGGCGGCGGCAGCGATTCCGCAGCGAACGCGCCCCGCGTCCACCAGCTTTCGCGCTCCCCGTTCGCCCGCGTGATATCCCAGAACAGATACTGCTGTGCGCCGTCCTGCCCGACGCGAAACCCTTCCAGCCTGTCCCCCGCGTTCAGGACGGGCGAGTCGCTGATCGCCTGTGCGCTGCTCACCTGCCCATCGGTCAACGTTGCCACCCACACGCGGTTTTCCGGCAGACGCAACCCGTACAGCCACAGCGTCCCATCAGCGGCGCGGCGCAGCGTCGGCCAGTCGGCATCCGGCACGACGGCGGGCTGATCTTGCAAACGCGGACGTGCCTGTGCATCCACTTCATGCACCGTAAGCGACGGCTCGGACACATTCCCGCCGCTGCTCACCACCCACAGCGTCCCATCCGGCGCGGCATAGGCGGCATAGCGCCATGCGCCGCTTGTGGTGAGGGGCGTTGGGCCGCGCAGCACGTCCAGTTTGGCAGAGAGCAGTGCGCTGTAAACCTGTGTTACGCCGTCTGCATCAGCATCTAGCCACAGCAGATGCACACCGCCGTCGCCCGCAGGGAATAGTTGCTGCCCGTAGGGATGAACGGGCGGCAGCGGCAGCACTGTCACCGCGCCAGCACCTGTTGCATCCCACACCCGCGCATCTTGATGCACCCCGTTCGCGTCCGCGCCGATCCATGCTGTGAATACCCGCCCGCCGCTGACGGTCAGCGCAGGGGCGGCAGTCTGTTCGGCCTGCGCCAGCACGAGGCGCGTCGGCCATGCGCTCTGCAATGGTGACGGGGACGGGGCGCAACCAGTCAACAGCGCCACGCAGACCAGCAAACACGACAGGAGGAAGGTGCGGAAGGTATTCATAAACCCGATTGTACCGAAGGAAAGAAGAAAATGCGCCTAACGCCCTCACCCCCAACCCCTCTTCCAACCGCTGAATACAGCTAGGCGAGGGGGAAACTCAATGCAGGCTGTATTCTCCCGTCTTACACCCTTCGCCATGAGGGAGAAGGGCGGGGGATGAGGGCATCAGGCGCATTAGGGGTATAATCGCGTAAAAATCATTTGAGGAAACCCATAATGGATTTTGACCTCTCCCCCGAACAACGCATGTTTCAGCGTGCCGTCCATGACTTTTGTGCTGCCGAAATTCAACCCTATGCCGCGCAGGTGGACGAAACCGGCGAACTGCGCTGGGAGGCCATCCGCAAAATGCGCGATCTCGGCCTGACAGGGATGCAAGTTTCCGAAGCTGAGGGCGGCGCGGGGCTGGATACCGTCAGCATGGCGCTGGCTACCGAGGAATTGGGCTGGGCGTGCGGTTCTACGGCGCTGGCGGTGGCGGCGCACAACGGCCTGTGCTGCGCCCCGATTGCCACATGGGGGACAGCCGAACAGAAGGCACACTATCTGCCGCGCCTGCTCAGCGGTGAAACGCTCGGCTCGCTGGCGCTGACCGAACCGGGCGCAGGCTCTGACCTCGCGGGCGGGGTGCAGACCAGCGCCCGCCGCGACGGGGACAAGTGGGTGATTAACGGGAATAAAGCGTGGATCACCAATGTGCGCCATGCGCCCGTCGTGGTGGTGCTGCTGCGGACGGACAAAGAGGCCGGCACACGCGGCTTCTCGATGCTGCTGGTCGACCCGGGGACACCGGGCTTCACCATCCACCCCGCCGAACACAAGATGGGGTTGAACGGCTCCACCACCCACATGCTCACCTTTGAGGATGTGCGCGTGCCTGCCAGCGCCTTGCTCGGCGCAGAAGGGCGCGGCTTCCCGCAGACCATGCAGGTGCTGGATGGCGGGCGCATCAGCATCGGCGCGTTGAGCGTGGGGCTGGCGCGGGCGGCGTTTGAGGCGGCAGTGCGCTATGCACAGGAGCGCCGCGCCTTCGGCAAGCCGATCAGCGAACATCAGGCGATTCAGTGGATGATCGCCGATGCCGCGCTGGAGATCGAGGCGGCGCGGTTGCTGGTGCATCGCGCTGCGTGGCTGAAAGATCAGGGGCGCGACTTCAGCAAAGCGGCGGCGATGGGTAAGCTGAAGGCAACCGAAGTGGCGGAGAAGGTGGCGCACAACGCCATCCAGATTCACGGCAGCTACGGCTACAGCCGCGAGTATCCGGTGGAGCGCATCTACCGCGACCAGCGCTTGATGACGATTGGCGAAGGCACGAGCGAAATCCAACGCCTCGTGATCGCCCGCCACGTCCTGCGCGAGATGGCGATCTAAAGCGTATCCCTCACCCTTTATCCCTCTCCCTCAGGTAGAGGGAATTAAGCGTTATAGATTTCTCTTGCGCCCCTTCGCCCTGAGGGAGAAGGGGACAGGGGATGAGGGTAAAAACGATCTAGCCCGTAACAAGGACGATCTGCACGTATGCCTGAACATTCCGATCACATGCCCGCCGCCGACCCGACGGTGGATTCCCGCCTGTGCCTGCTGCTGCTGGCGATTCTCGCCGCCGCCTATGTGCTGCTGTTCACGCCGGATATCAACGCGATTGACGGCGAGGCGATTGCGGCAGTCAGCGCCTCGTTCGTCCGGCACGGTATCCCGGATGTGACCGTCATCGGCGGACGCGATGCGCTGCTCCCCTTCGACAAGGGGCGGATGGGCAGCACCGGACTCGATGGGCTGCTGTATGCCAAAAAAGGGCTGACTCCCTCGCTGGTGCTGCTGCCGCTGGCGGCGTTGAGCGCCCTGTTGCCGGGGTTGCCCATGCGGGCGACGGTCATGTTGCTCAATCCGCTGGTCACGCTGGCGACGGCGCTGCTGCTGTACACCATTGTGCGGGGGTTGCGCTTTCGTCCACGCACAGCCTTCACCGTCGCCCTGATTTACGGATTGGCCTGCTTGCCCCTGCACT
>CAIVEA010000837.1 GCA_903904765.1 uncultured Chloroflexota bacterium | reverse complement strand
GGCAAGCAGGGTTACGCGCTGGCGCAGGCTGCGCTGGATGCGGGCGCGGCGGTGACGCTGGTCAGTTCGGCGGCGCTGCCCACGCCCACAGGTGCAATGCTGGTGGCTGTGAACAGCGCCGGAGAGATGCTGAACGCGGTGCTGGCGCATCTGCCGGAGAGCGATGCGCTGCTGATGGCCGCCGCCGTCGCAGACTTTCGCCCGCAATCTGCTGCCGACCACAAGATCAAGAAGCGCGAGGGCAGCGACGATGCGCCCACCCTCGTGCTGACGCGCACCGCCGACATCCTGATGACGGTCAAAACGCAGCGGGCAACCAGCGGGTTTCCGCGTGTGGTGGTGGGCTTCGCTGCCGAGAGCCACGATTTGCTGGCCTATGCCGCCGACAAGTTGGCGCGCAAAGGGCTGGATATGCTAGTGGCGAACGACATTTCCGCGCCGGATGCCGGCTTCGAGGTGGATACGAACCGTGTGGTGTTCCTCACCCCCGGCGGGCAGGAGCCGTTGGCGTTGACCAGCAAGACGCGGGTGGCGGAGGCGTTGATCGAGCGCGTGGCGGCGCTGCTGGCTGGGCGGTAAAGAGGGGAAACACAGGGGCGGGGCGAACCCGCACCCCTGTAGGTATGCAATCCGGTTTTACGCGGGGGCGGGTTGGCGGCGGCTTTCGACCACAGCCATCGCTTCACGCATGACCGCCATGCCTTCGTCAATCTGCTCATCGCTGATGTTCAACGGGGGCAGCAGGCGGATGCAATTGCTGAACAGGCCAGCGCGGATGGCGATCAGTCCGCGCTTCAGGCATTCCTGTGCCAGCATATTCGTCTCGTCCACCGCAGGCACTTTGCTCTCGTGGTCTTTCACCAGTTCCATCAGCATCATCGGCCCCACGCCGCGCACATCCCCGATCAGCGGGAACTCCTTCTGCATGGCGAGCATGTGCTGGCGGAAACGCGCCCCCACCGCCGTCGCCCGTTCGAGGAAGGCCGGTTGGCGGATCATCTCAATTGCTTCGATGGCGGCGACGCAGGCCAGTGGATTGCCGCTGTACGTGCCACCCAGACCGCCGGGGTGCGGCCCATCCATGATCTCGGCCTTGCCCGTGACCGCCGACAGCGGCATACCCGCTGCCAGCGATTTGGCGGTGACGATCAAATCCGGCGTGATGCCGTAGTGTTCGACGGCGAACAGTTTGCCCGTGCGCCCGAAGCCGCACTGCACTTCGTCCGCCACATATACGATGCCATGCTGCGTACACAGGTCGCGCACGCGCTGGAGGAATCGCGGCGGCGTGGCGATGAACCCACCTTCGCCCTGCACGGTTTCCAGCACAATCGCCGCCACTGCCGAGGGGTCAACCTGCGAGGTGAAAGCGTATTCCAGACGGGCAATTGCATCGTCCACATAGGCTTCTTCGCTCATGCCTGCCGGACGGCGGTACAGGTTGGGGAACGACAGGCGGTAGATTTCCGGTGCGAACGGGCCGAAAGTCTTTTTGAACAGGCCGTACTTGCTGGTCATCGCCAGCGTCAGGTTAGTTCGCCCATGATACGCGCCCTCGAATACGATAATTGCCTGCCGTCCGGTGTAAGCGCGGGCGATTTTGACGGCGGTTTCCAGCCCTTCTGCGCCGCTGTTGAGCAGAATCGTCTTTTTGGGATATGCGCCGGGGGTGATCTCGTTCAGCAGTTCCGCCACGCGCACATACGGCTCATACGTGCCGACGATGGCGCACATGTGGATGAGGTCGGCAGCTTGCTTTTGCAGCGCCTCCACCACGTTCGACGGGGTATGCCCGACGGCCAACGTGCCGATGCCGCCTGCGAAATCCAGCAAGGTGTTTCCATCCACATCGGTGACGGCTGCGCCATGCGCTTTCGTCACACCGATCATCGTCAGTTTGGACGCGCCACGCGGAGTGGCGGCTTCGCGCCGGGCGACGAGCGCCTTGCTCTGCGGGCCGGGCAGTTCAGTAATAAGGTTAATGGTCGGCATGATTGCTATCCTTTTTGATTACAGCATCCGGCTCGATTGTAGCCTATGAACCCGATTTTGGGCGATGATGCCGTACAGCCGAAAATGAGAGTTCCGCATCTGCCCTGACGAATCCGGCGGGGGGTGCTATAATGCGCGTGAAAGTCTATTCTGGAGGGGGAAATATCATGCCAAGTCTGGGTCCCACCGAACTGATCATCATCCTCGTTATCGTTCTCCTGCTGTTCGGAGTCGGGCGCGTGTCGCGTATCGGCGGCGAGCTGGGGAGCGCGGTCGCCAATTTCCGTAAAGGGCTGGCTGAGGGTGGCAAAGACAAGAAAGAAACCGCTGCGGACGAACCGAAGTCCGAGAGCAACAGCTAAGCAACCATCACCATTATCTACTCAAAGGGCGAGCGCAGTTTGATTGCGCCTGCCCTTTTTTCATGCCTCGCGCTCGAATTCGCGCTGTGCAACGATCAGGGGACGGTGGGCGATTGCCTGCGGTAACTTCAGGTTGTAGCTGATGATGGCGCGGTTGAGCACGGCGGCCTGTTCGGTCAGTCGTTTTTGCGCCAACCGCCAGTCGGAGTCGGCGCTCAGGCGGCGCTGTGGGTCATGCTGACCGTCGCGGTGGGCGCGGACGGCCTTGCGGAGCGCCGTATGCCACGCCTCGATTTTCTTCCCTAGCACTTTGCCTTCCACTATCCACTCCGGCGCGAGATCGTTGTCCTTCAGGATTTTGTAGGCCATCCGCAGATGATCGGGCGTGTTCTCGTCGCCCAGATCAAGCGGCTTGCCTTCCCCCGGCAGGTTGGCGAATGTGCCGGATTCCATCGCCTCGCGGATGAGGCGGTCTACATGGTTCTCCCAGTCGGGCATGATGTCCTCGTTGTGTGGGTAATTTTACAGATGTCCCCGCGCTCACCCGTCCATCAGGATAGCGTCTACGGCGGAGGCCAGTTCGCGCAGGTTGGTCACACG
>CAIVEA010000836.1 GCA_903904765.1 uncultured Chloroflexota bacterium | reverse complement strand
TTGAGCATGGGTTCACGACGCTGAAGCCGCCATGAACGGGAGCGAATGACATCGCCAAACAAGCGTTTCATGACCGAATGTACCGTCTCACATTTCCAGCGTTGCCCAAACAATCCCTCCAAACGTGCTTGCGAAACCAAGTCTGCCCGTGCTTTCCGATTGGGATCGACCAGTTTGCCGCCACGCCGGATGGGCGGGACAAGATCACGGTCGCTGAGGTCAGAGGAGTCAAAGCCTGCGTCCGCCAGCAGCAACCAGTTTCGTTTGCCGTTTCTCAGCTTGCCATAGCGGGCAATTCTGAGCTTCAGGGGAGCAAGAAAGCGGGTGTCATGCACGACATGATGGGCGCTTGCCCACGCAAGGATCATCTGCGAGTGCGTTCCAACCGCATACACGCCTTTCATCCAGTCACGGTGCTTTCGTCCGCTGCGGGTGGTGTAGTAGGCGCTGGCTTGGGTGAAGCGAAACCCGGTCGCATCGATGGCGACCACGTCCTCCTTTCGCTCAAGCTGGTTGAGCACCTGCGCCAGCATCGCCTCAAGCCGTGGCAGCGTCAGTCGTTTGAGCATCCGCGAAATCGTGCTGTGGTCGGGAACGTCGCTCAGTTCCAGCACATCACGAACCTCGGCGCTCGCCAGCAGCCATTCTTCCGTGTTGCGATAGCTCAAGTTGAGATATTGGGTCAGCAGCAGACACACCACGATCTGTGGTTGGGTAAACCGCTGCGGACTTTTGGGATGGGCATAGCGCGGCATGCTCGCTTGGGCAGCGGCATACGCCACTCGGGCAAACCGGACGTATTTGCTCTCTCGTTTTTGGCTCATACTCGACGATTATATCATCTCGCTTCATCTTTGCAACTGAGCAAGATTGGTAACAATAGGTAATCAGCGCACACAAGATGTTCACACAGAAATTGAGCGAGCTGCGATGACGAGTGTGTTCAATCTGTGAGATGTTCCTGAGTTGGTCGGTTATGGTTTCAATGATGGCGCGGCAGTAGCTTGTTATTGAGAGACATCAGACGATTTTTCACATTGGACTTGAGTTTGGTGATGAGTTGTATGCCTCAAGGCACTAAAAGGCGATATTCGCCCGGAACAAAGGGGGATTTTAGTGGAGTAAACCTTTTTTCGGGCATTTGCAAGGGGCGAAAAGCAAACTGGCAGATGCCCTCACTGAACTGATCTGATGAGATGAACGGTTGGTTTTCAACATCACCGATACATCATAGCCATATCCGCAATCTTGTTGGCATCCCCATCCACCATTAACATTTCGTGCTACCCATCGTAGCACCCACTCCTCATCGGCGATCGTCCATTACCTTTGTGCTAGGTGGCTGGGCAACGACGCTGCTCACACCGATTAAGAACACGCATCTCAACAGACATCCTAACGATTTTGCGGAGTGTGTCATTCTTGCATGCAGTGCAGGCTCAAAACCGGGTAGGAAAAGGATAGGTGTTGGTCATGAACTGCTGATTTGCCCTTTATACTGAATGAAAGGCATAGATGAACAGAAAAGATCATCATGGAACAATCGCTGCCCCAGCCCATCAAGGGTTACACCTTCATCGAACCGCTTGGCAAAGGTGGGTTTGGCACGGTCTACCGGGCATATCAAGCAGCCGTCGGGCGTGAGGTGGCGATCAAGATGATCTTGCCCGCCGTTGCCAATCATCCCGATTTCATCCGCCGCTTTGAAACCGAAGCACAGGTTATCGCCCGCCTTGAACACCTGCACATCGTTCCCCTCTACGATTACTGGCGTGACCCGGATGGAACGTATCTGGTGATGCGCTGGCTGAAAGGCGGCAATCTGGGAGACGCGCTCAAGCAGGGTGCTTATGATCTCGAATCCACCGTCACCCTCATCACGCATATTGCCTCTGCGCTGGATGCCGCCCATCGCAACGGGATCATTCACCGTGACCTCAAACCCGCGAATATCCTACTGGACGAAGACGGCAACGCCTATCTTTCCGATTTTGGGATTGCCAAAGACCTGACCAACCTCCAGAAAGGTCTGACAGCCGAAGATGTCATCGTCGGTTCACTGGACTACATCTCGCCCGAACAAGCCCGCAGCGAACCCGTGACCGCCCGCACTGATATTTACAGTCTGGGCGTGGTGCTCTACGAGATGCTCACCGGACAGCATCCGTTCCCCAATCTCACCCCTGTTGAACGCTTGTACAAACATTTGAACGAACCATTGCCCGACATAGAGGATGCCGCCATTCCCAATTCCATCAACGAGGTCATTCAGAAGGCAACCGCCAAAAACCCAGCCCTCCGCTATACAGGCGCAGCCGAATTTGCCAGCGCATTTCAACAGGCCGCTTCCCTGAACGGCGAGAAATCGGCCTCCCTTGCCGAAGTACTCACGCTCCGCGAACAGGAAATCCTACAACTGATTACGCAGGGGCTTTCCAACAAGGAAATCGCCCAGAAACTCACGTTCACCCCCGGCACAGTGAAATGGTATACCAACCAGATTTACAAGAAACTGCATGTCCGCAGCCGTGTTCAGGCCATCGTCCGCGCCCGCGAGTTGAATCTGGTCGTCCTGCCGGGGGGATTGCCACCCACCGAACAGGAGGTCATGCCCATCCCCACCGAAGAATTTCAACCCGTCAACCCTTACAAAGGACTGCGGGCATTCAAAGCGGCGGACTGGGAAACCTATTTCGGGCAGGAAAAACTCATCGCCAAACTCTTGAAACGGCTGTCCGAAACGACCGAGAATCATCGCTTTCTAGCCATCGTTGGCCCCAGCGGCAGCGGCAAATCCAGCCTCGTCAAAGCCGGCATCGTCCCTGCACTCTGGCGCGGTGAACTGCCCAGTTCGGAACGCTGGTTCGTGGCGGAAATGCTGCCCGGCAGCCGCCTGCTGGATGAATTGGAAGTCGCCCTCATTCGTGTCGCCGCCCATCACAGCCCATCCCTGAAGGAACAACTTCAGCGCGATCAATACGGTCTGCTGCGCGTGGCTAGCATCATCCTGCCGGATGACGACAGCGAGATGGTGCTGGTGATTGACCAGTTCGAGGAAGTGTTCACGCTGGTCACAGACGAAGCTGCCCGCAGCCATTTTCTGGATTTGCTCTATACGGCTGTAATTGCCCCGCGCAGCCGCGTGCGGATCATCATCACGCTGCGCGCCGACTATTATGACCGCCCCCTGCATTACCCCGAATTCGGAGAACTGGTTCGCAGCCGGATGGAAACCATCCTGCCGCTTTCCGCTGAAGGATTGGAACGCGCCATCCTGCTGCCAGCGGAACGGGTCAGCATCAGCTTTGAACCGGGACTTGCCGCTTCCATCATTCAAGAAATTCATTACCAGCCCGGTGCGCTCCCCCTCCTCCAGTACGCGCTGACCGAATTGTTCGACCAGCGGCGGGGGCATCTCCTCACGCATGAGGCTTATCAAGCGATTGGCAAAACCACCGGCGCATTAGCCACCCGTGCCGAACAAATTTACACCGAACTCGGCACCGAACTAGAAGAAGCCAGCAGGCAGATGTTCTTGCGCCTCGTCACGCTGGGCGAAGGCACCGAAGACACACGGCGGCGCGTGCAGCGTTCCGAATTGCTGGCGATCACCGCCGATAGCGACCAGATGGACGAGGTGATTGACACTTTCGCGGCCTACCGCCTGCTCACGCTCGATCATGACCCTGCCACCCATGCGCCCACCGTTGAAGTCGCACATGAAGCCATCCTCCGCGAATGGGAACGCCTTCGTCGGTGGCTGAACGACAACCGTGATGACATTCGGATGCAGCGGCAACTAACCAACCTCGCACAAGAATGGATGGATTCGCAGCAAGACGCGAGTTTTTTGCTACGCGGTTCGCGCTTAGGACAGTTCGAGAAATGGGCAACCAACCCGAATCTGGCCTTCACGCACATCGAGCAGGAATATCTGCGTGCCAGCACCCGGCATCATGAGCAAGAACGCATTGCCGAACAGCAGCGCCAGCAGCGCGAAGTTCAGCTCGAGCAGCGTTCCCGCACATTCCTGCGCGGCTTGGTGGCGGTGATGGTCATCGCCACCCTCATCGCCCTCGGACTCACCTTTTTCGCGTTTGCCCAGCGTAGTCTCGCCGTACAAGCCGCAGACCATGCACAGCGTTCAGCCGATCAGAGCCAGAGTCTGGCGCTGGCCTTCGGTGCGCGTGAAGCCCTTTTGAAGCACGACCCTGATCTGGCGCTCAGCCT
>CAIVEA010000835.1 GCA_903904765.1 uncultured Chloroflexota bacterium | reverse complement strand
GTGAGTTTTAGTTAAGCCATTTGATTGTGTCCACAGAAGCCAGAACACGCAAGTTTTTCGGATGCAAGCAGTATCCATTATGACTTGCACACTCACCCGGTTAATGTTATCCTCGGTTGCATGAGCGTGAAAATGACTTGCAACTGTCGCTATCTATGTTGTGCCCAAACCTCCCTCTGAGGTTGGTTACTTCGCGCTGATTGATAGAGTTGAACGCGCTGAGCCAATCTTCATAAGGGATTGGCTCTTTTTATTGGTGTAGTGCGCGTTATTCGCCCGGTCGTGTGTAGCGGCCCCCTATGTGTCTCTATGAGAAGGAGCATTATGTTCACAAAGCGTTGGCTGATGGTCTTGATGGCTTCCTTGATGCTGGTTCTGGCGATTGTGCCGGTTGCAGCGCAGGAAGGTGCAAATCTTCGTTGGTCGCTAGAAGGTATCAATGATCTCGTGTCGCTTGATCCCGCAAAGGCCAGTGATTCGCAGGGGTTTACCGTGATTGGCCTGCTGTATGGCGGCTTAGTACGGTTGGATGGTGATTTGCGCGTCATTCCCGAATTGGCCGAAAGCTGGACGGTTTCGGATGATGGACTGGTCTACATTTTCAAACTTCGTGAAGGCGCTGCTTTCTCGGATGGCTCACCAGTGACGGCGGCGGATGTGGTGTGGTCGCTCACCCACGCGCTCGACCCGGCAACGGGCGGCTGGACAGGGCCGTTCTACCTGTCGAATATCGTGGGCGCGAACGAAGTGGCCTCTGGCAGCACGACCGAGCTTTCGGGCGCGGTTGCGATTGACGATCAGACAGTGCAGATCAGCATTCTTCAGCCGTCGGCTTACTTCCTGAGCCAACTGACGTTCGGTTCGGCGAAGATCGTCTCCAGCAAGCAGGTGGCGGCAGATGCTCAGTGGGAAAATAACCCATTGAGCAGTGGTCCGTTCCAGTTGAAAGAATGGAATCACGGTCAGAATATCGTCCTCGTTCCGAATCCGGGCTACTACCAGAAGTCCCCGCTGGCTTCGATCACTATGCCCTTCATTCAGGACAGCGAAACTGCCTATCAACTGTACCGCACGGGTCAGTTGGATATCATGGGCAGCCAGCAAAACGGCATCCCCTCTGTGCATGTCGCAGAGGCGCAGGGACAACCTGATTTCCGCTCGACTTCGCTGTTCGCGGTCCGCTATGTAGCCTTCAACAACAAGTTGGCTCCGTTTGACAACGTAGATGTCCGCCGTGCTTTCGCGTTGGCGATTGACAAACAGACGCTGGCGAACGATGTACTGGCAGCTACAGTCGTTGCAGCGGATCGAATTCTGCCGTTAGGCATTCCTGCTTCAGAACTACCGATCACCCCGCTGAGCTTTGATGCAGCGGCAGCCAAAGCTGCACTGGCGGCTGCGGGTGTCACCCCGGAAACCATCGGCACAGTGAAACTGACTTACGGCGTTGAGGGCGATAATGAGCGCGTAGTCACGGTTTTGCAGGCCATGTGGAAAGAAAACCTCGGCGTGGATGTAACGCTGGAACCGCTGGAACTGAGTACCTTCAGCGCACGGCTGAACGAAACCACTCAGACCCCGGAAACCGGCCTCCAGATGTACTACAGCGTGTGGGGCGCAGACTATCCTGATCCGCAAAACTTCCTGTCGCAGCAGTTGCGTACCGACGTGGGCAATAACAACGGTCACTACTCGAACGCCGAGTTCGACAAACTTGCCGATCAGGCTGATGTACTGACTGGTGATGTCGAAACCCGTCTGGGACTGTACAATCAGGCGGAACAAATCGCGGTGAATGAAGTCGGCTGGTTGCCGCTGTTCAACCCGCGTTTGAACATTCTGGTTAGCCCCAAAGTTGAGGGCGTAGTATTCAATGGTCAGGGTCTCATCATCCCTGATTTTGCTGCGCTGAACGTTTCCGCGTAAGTCATTCCTTCTCGTTACGTGTCGGGTTGCTCATCGGTTGATGGGCAACCCGATCTGTACATCGAAAGATCGCGCAATTTCATGGGGACAGTGATCTTACGGCGGTTTATTAGCCTACCGTTCGTCATCTTCAGCATCACATTTATCACCTTCTGGGTCGGCTATCTCGCCCCCGGCGACCCCATCCTGTCCATGATGGGCGGGAGGAGCGATCAGGTGACGTATGAGCGTTTGCGGCATCTCTATGGACTAGATCAATCGTGGGATGAACAATATTTTCGCTATCTGGGCGGGCTGATGCGCGGTGATCTGGGGCTATCCTTCCGCTACCAAGGGCGACCTGTGGTAGAGATGATCTCCGGTGGCGTTCCAGTTTCCGTCTCGCTAGGCGGTGTGGCGTTGATTTTAAGTTTGGCAATTGGTGTTCCGGTTGGCATATGGGCTGCTTTGTGGCAGAACACAATGGCTGAACGTTTGAGCATGGCGGTTATGTTGATTCTCTATTCCATCCCTAGCTTTGTTTTAATCCCTATTTTTCGCTGGGTGAATTATCAGTTTTATGCGAAAGGGTGGCCGTCCCTCCCCGTTGCGGGATGGGGGCAACCTGAACACTGGGTCATGCCTGTGCTTGTGCTGGCAGCAGCGAGTATTGGTTACATCGCGCGGCTGACACGGGTGAGTATGCTGGAAGTCTTGAAGCAGGATTACCTGCGAACCGCTTATGCGAAAGGACTGATGCAGCGGCGCATCCTGTGGGTACATGCCTTCCGCAACGCAATTTTGCCCATTCTCACGGTGGTTGGCCCATCGGTAGCTTTTCTTGTGACCGGAGCTTTCGTAGTTGAAAACATATTCGCCATCCCCGGCATTGGATTCTTATCAGTGCAAGCAATTCAACAGCGCGATTATCCAGTGATTCAAAGCACAACGGTGATTCTGGCAGCGGCGGTTGTCATCATGAATCTGGTTACGGATTTGCTATACGGCTTGCTTGACCCGCGCATTCGAGTCGAGGGGTAAGCATGAGCGCACAGTCATTGAACCGTGATCGCGGATTATGGACGACATATTGGCTACGACTGCGGTCTAACCGCGCAGGTGTGTTCAGTCTATTAGGGCTGTTCCTGTTAGTCGTGGTTGCCGTGATCGGCCCTCTCGTCTATGCCCAGAGTGCAATCACGCCGGACTACAAAGCGATCAATGCACAGCCTTCGGCTGCACACTGGTTTGGGACGGATAATTTAGGGCGGGATACGCTGGCACGCTTGCTGCTCGGATTGCGCGTGTCCCTGATCGTCGCCTTTTATGTCGAAGGGTTGAACATCTTTCTAGGCGCTACGCTCGGCCTATTGGCGGGCTACTTTGGCGGCATTCTGGACGTGTTGGTAACGCGCCTTGCCGATATGCTATTTGCGTTTCCCGGATTGCTACTGGCAATACTCGTCGCAGCAGCGTTTGGCGCAGCGGTGACAGATCGCTTTGGCGGGATTGGCCGTTTGCTGCTGGTGGCGGGTTCGCTGAGTCTGGTGAGCTGGCCTTTGATGGCGCGATTAGTTCGCAGTCAGGTACTGGTGCTGCGTGAACAGGAATTTGCAGTCGCATCCCGTTCACTGGGGGCCGACAGCGGTTGGATCGTGGTGCGCCATATCCTGCCGAATGTGGCGGGGTTAATCGCGGTGAGCAGCACATTGGATGTGGCGGGCGTAGTAGTCAATGAAGCAGTGTTGAGCCTACTTGGTCTTGGCATTCAGCCACCCGATCCCAGCATTGGCAAAATGATTGTGGACTCAATGCCCTTCCTCGAAGCAAATCCACTGCAAGTGTTTTTGCCAAGTGCGGCCTTGATGCTCATCGTCCTCACGGTGTCATTCCTCGGAGATGGCCTGCGCGATGCGTTCGATCCGCGCAGTCTGCCATAAACTTCACCGACTGAACAAAGCTACCGTTTCGATGTGATAGGTTTGCGGGAACATATCCACAGGCTGCGCTTCCTGTAGGCTATAACCAGCCTGCGCGAAGGGTTTGGCATCACGGGCCAAAGTAGCAGGGTCGCAGGAAACATAAACAATGCGTTCGGGGCGCAACCGCACCAGCGCCTCTCGTGCCGTAGGGTGCATTCCGGTTCGCGGAGGGTCAATGACCGCCGCATCGAACGACCCTTGTAGGGTGGGCAGAACGCTCTCAGCCGTTCCCTCGTGAATTGTGATGTTGCTAAAAGCCGACAAGTTATGCTTGGCATCGGCTACCGACAAGGATGCACTTTCGACAGAATGTACGGCTACTACTGATTCCGCCAGAAACGCAGTGAATAAACCTACGCCAGAATAGAGATCAAGTACCGTTTCTGTCCCCTGTAGCTTCAACTGCTTCAACACGGTATCCACTAAGGCTTCGGCTTGCGGGAGGTTAACCTGAAAGAAACTTCCCGCCGTACAGCGAAACTCGTATTGTTTGATGGTGTAAGTGAATGTAGTTTCAGGCGCTCTAGCTGTGCCGGAGTCGTTATCAGCATCTGCCGAGTCCATCACAAAAGCCTGTGCATGTCCGGTGCTCCCCACCTGCAACCGCAGTCGTTTAGCCTGTTCAGGAACGCGCAGATGCGAAAAAAATTCGGCTAGTTCAGGGCGCATGAGCAAGCAGGTTTGAACGGGTATCAGTCGCCGTTCGTCATCCAGCGCCACGAATGAAGGTTGGTTGGCGCGATTGATATGGAAAGTCACATGGGAGCGATAGTGATACGGTTCAGGGGATAAAAGTGTGGGATGAACAACCGCGTCTTTGATGCCCCCGATTCGCTCTAGCTGGTCTTTGACGATTTGTTGCTTGAGCGCCGATTGCTTTTCGATATCGATGTGCTGGAAATGACATCCCCCGCAACGTCCATAATGCGGGCAAGGCGCTAACTGACGATGTGGCGATGGTTCGAGGACATCTACGATCTCTGCCCGCGCAAACCGCCCTTTATTCTGGGTGATACGAACACGAACGCGCTCACCCGGAATGCCGAACGGGACGAAGATGGCCTGCCCCTCGTGCCTGCCAATTGCATCCCCACCAAATGCCATGCCTGTCAGTATGAGTTCAATAGTTGTCATGAGGTTAGTTGTAAGAAAATGGTTCTGATTCATCTGGTTCTTGGGGGCGCAACATGGCATCCAGCAGTGTGACTTCCCGACGATATAACACGCGCAACCGTTCCATTAAGACTTGTGCGGTGTTTTCACTTAGTAACTCCTGCTTCTGAGAAGACGGGATATTGAGCAAGAATGCCGCCATGTAAGCAAGGCGTATCGGATTTTGGGTGAGTTGTTGATTTGTAATGGCAATATCCGCCGTTTGAGCCAATGTATGCAAATATTTTCGTACCCACGGGCGCAACAAATTACCCTGTTCTTTGAGCGAGGGCGCGTCATTGTCCGCAAAGGGGAATGGTTCGGTTGTGCCAGTCAGGTAAGGTTGGTGATGGTGAAGCGAGAGGATGCGAAAGCGATCAACTCCGATTGCTACAAGATTGAAACGGCCTTCCGACAGGGCTTCTAACTGGGTGATTTGGGCTATACAGCCAACAGCAAATATGTCTGCATAGTCACCGACTTC
>CAIVEA010000834.1 GCA_903904765.1 uncultured Chloroflexota bacterium | reverse complement strand
CCTTGTAGAACGGGGTAATCCTGCTTGGCGACTGAATTGTAAATCAGGCGGCCAATTCCCGGCCACGAGAATACGGTTTCCACTTGAATCGCGCCGCCGACCACATAGCTCAAATTGAGGGCGATGATCGTGACCATTGGCAACATAGCGTTGCGGAGGGCGTGGTTGCGTAGAATTTGCCCGGTGGATAAGCCTTTGGCTTTGGCAGTGAGGATGTAATCATCTGCCAGCACTTCTACCATGCTGCTCCGCATGATGAGCATGTACCCACTGAGGCTGCCGATGGCAAGAGTGAGGGTGGGCAAGATGAGATGCCGCCCGATGTCCAGCGCGTAATCGAACGTCCCCGGTTGTGCTAGGCCGGGCGTTATCATTCCACCTGTGGGCAGCACTCCCCGCGCCAGTATCAGCAGGATGATGCCGAGGAAGAAGGTGGGCAGCGCCCATGTGGATAGGCCGATGAGCAGTGCAGCCGCGTCTGCCCATGTCCCGCGCCGCCATGCTGCGAAGATGCCGATGACCATGCCGATGGTGATGGCGATGATTTCTCCCGTGAAAACCAGCAGCACCGTGCGCCCTACGCGCTCCGTGAGGAGTTCATTGACGTTCTGGCGGGTGGCGAAGGAGATGCCGAGGTTGCCCTGAAGCAGGTTGCGAATGTAGGCAGTGAACTGGCTATCGAACGCGCCGCCGATGTCGCCAGCACGCAGGCTATTCATGTTGAGCCAAACGGGTTTATCGAGGCCGAATTGGACGCGAATGGTTTCCTGTGCCTGACGGTTGAGGCGCGGGCTGCGAAAGAGGAGTTTGACCGGATCGCCGGGGAGGACGCGGAATAGGAAGAAATTGAATACGATCACCACCACCAGCGTGAGGAGAGCGAAGGTGACTTTGCGGAGGAGATAGTCTAAGGGGATCACGCGGGATGCCTTGCTGGAGGTGAGCGTGGTGCGCCGCGCTCACCCTGCCGTTCAGGTTAGAGCGCCGAGAAACCAATGAACAAAGCCCACTTCAACCCGGCGGTGGGCAAATTGGGCGAGAAGGTGAAACGATCACTGCGATAGGCGCTGGCGGTATTGAGATAGGCGATCATCACCCAAGGGCGATCTGCCGCAATCATGGCCTGCATCTCCCACAGCGCCGCCTGACGGTCTTGATTGTTCAGGGCGGTAGCCTGCTTAGCGAACAGCGCATCGTAGGTGGGGTTGCAATAGCCGCTGTCGTTCCAGCCGCCATCGGCTGTCTCCGCGCAGGTGAGGACGCTGGCGAGGAAATGCGGGTCTGCGTCCGGGTTCCACTCCCAGAAAATCATATCGAAGTCATAGTCAATCTGCCGCGCAATCAGCGAATCGACAGATTCGGTCATTGGCGGGGCGGAGATGCCGATTTGTGCCAGCCCGTCCGAGACGATTTGCAGAATGCGTAAGTAGTAGGCGGTGCTATCGTCGGTCATCAAACGGTATTCGAGTGGCGTGCCGTCGCTGTATTCGCGGATGCCGTCCCCGTTGCTATCCAGATAGCCCGCTTCGTCAAGGAGGCGGTTGGCTTCGGTCAGGTCGTAAGGTGTGGATGGAATGTCGCTGTTGTGGAAGATGCCTGTGCTGGGCGATAGAAAGGCCGCTCCCGGTTGCGCGTAACCGAGATAGCCGATGGTGATGATCTGTTGGCGGTCAATGGCGAGGTCAATTGCGTGGCGAACAACAGGATCGTGCAGGCTGGCGGGTGCTGTGCCGTTCGCATCCGAATTGATGGCGATATCGCCAAAGGCGAAGGCTGTGCCAATGTCCACATGCACATTGGCATCGGATTGCAGGCTGGGAATGCCGGAATAGGGCAGCGAATAGACCAAATCCACCTCACCCGCCATGAGCGCCTGCACGAGTGCATCATCGTTGGCGTACTGGCGGAATACCATCTGGTCAACAGGTGGCTGACCGCGCCAGTAGCCGGGGTTGGCTTCGAGGATCAGGTATTCGTCGGGCTGGTAATCGCTGAGGTGGTAGGGGCCAGCGCCGATGGTGACGCTGAACGGATCGTCCAACAGGGTGATGTCGTCGGCGGATAACCCTTTCCACACGGCGGGTGGCAGGATGTAGACGTACAGCAGTTTGGAGCTAATCATGTTCGAGACGGGTTCGGACAGGTTGATCTGGAGCGTGGTTGCGTCTAGGGCTTCTGCGCCTGTGACGCTGCTCAGGTAGGAAATCATAGTCGGAACCTGATTTTCGATAATCCAGTTGATTGTCCATGCCGCTTCGACTGCGGTGGCGGGCGAACCGTCGCTGAAGGTTGCACCTTTGCGGATTTTGAACGTCCATGTCAGCCCGTCATCCGACGGTTGCCAGCTTTCGGCAAGGCCGGGTTGTACATTGTTGCCATCTGCCGCTTCGACTAGGGTTTCGTATAGCAGCCCCCGGATGTTGAAGCCGTAATAACCCACCGTTGGATTGAGCGCATCAATCAGATAGGTGCTGCCGATGGTGAGCGAGGTTCGTTCTGTCTGAGCGCCTGTTGCCCCGAACGGGCGGAGCAGTAGAAACAGCGCACTGAAAAGCGCGAAAGTCGCAAAGAGGCGGCGGGTCATCATTTTTTCTCTATTTCGACCTCAAATCAAAACTCATGATAGAGGTCATATTAGACGCATTAGATAGGGTTCGCAAATGAGCGTTTTGGTGGTTAGTCGCTTGATTTGGCGAAGGATGGGGTGCGCCGTAATTTGCCGATGGGATAGACGGATAGCAATACACCGATGATGATGAAGAATCCGCCCCATAGCAGGTTGCCGGTGACTTCCTGATTGAGCAACAGCACGCTCAATACCCCGCCGACCAGTGGTTGTGCGAAGAAAAATAATGAGGCAATCGAAGCGTCCACAAGGGCGAACGAGCGATTCCACAGCCACATTGCGCCGGCGGTGGAGACGATGCCCAAATACAGGATGCCGAGTATCACGCCGCCGTCAATTGTGCCGATGGGACGCGATTGGACTTCGATCAGGGCGGCGGGGATGGTGAGGAATAAGCCGCCGACGAAGGCGAAGACGGTGACGACCAGCGTATCCAAGTTGACACTGACTTTGCGGACGAGTACCGAGTATAAACCCCATGTCACGGCGGCCACTGCCAGCGCCAAATCGCCAAAGAAGGTGGCAGAGCCGAAATCCGCTTTGCTGGGATCAATGATGATGACTACGCCGATGCTGGCGAGGATGACGGCTGCAATACGCTGGAGCGTGAGTTTTTCGCGGAGGATGAGGGCGGCAAAGATGAGGATGAAGGCGGGCGAAGCGCTAGTGACGAGTGATCCGTTGACGGCTGTGGAACGATCTGTGCCGACGAACTGTGCGCCGACGCTGATGCCGAAACCGACGAAGCCAACCGCCAGCAAGGTGGCAATCTCGCGGCGAGTGGGGAAACGCAGCGCGGCACGCTTCCACCAGACGACTATGCCGAGCGAAAGCAGGCCGAGCAATAGGCGAATGGTGAGCAGCGTGAAGGGCGGGATGATCTTCAGCACGACATCGGAAACCACATACATGCCGCCCCAGATGGCGGCTGCCGTAAGCCCGTAAATCGCTCCGCGCAAGGTGGTGGACATCAAGTGAGTTCCTTCGAGTGGAAAGCAGCGCGAAGCAGTGCCCCGATCTGCCGCGAATGTGCGGCATACTCTAGCATAGGATGCACGCGGTTAGCAGGGCGTGTGTGACGATTAATTATTGACGAGTACCTTTTCGATGCGCTCCAAAGCCCAGTCTAGGTCGTCGTGCTGGATGACCAGCGGCGGGGCGAAACGGATGACGTGATCGTGCGTTTCTTTGCACAACAGCCCTTCAGACTTGAGCTTTTCGGCGAAGCGGCGTGCACCGCCTGCTTGCGGATGGAGTTCCACGCCGATCATCAAGCCACGCCCACGTACCTCGCGAATATGCTCACTTTCGATGCGCTGGAGGCGGCCTTTGAGATACTCGCCCTGCGTGTGAGCGTTGGCGATTAGCCCTTCGTCCACCAGCACTTTGAGCGCCTCGCGGGCGACGGCTGCCGCCAGCGGATTGCCTCCAAAGGTTGAACCATGATCGCCGGGGCGGAACAGGCTGAGGATGTCGTGGCGGGAGAGGACGGCGGAGACAGGATAGAAGCCGCCGGAGAGGGCTTTGCCGATAGTAACCATATCGGCTTGAACAGCTTCCCAGTCGTTGGCGAAGAATTTGCCCGTGCGTCCCAGTCCGGTCTGGATTTCGTCCGCAATCAGCAGGATGTTGTGACGGGTGCAAATCTCCCGAATCTGGCGCAAGTACCCGTCGGGTGGGATAACGACTCCTGCTTCGCCTTGAATGGGTTCGTAGCAAAAGGCGACGGTATGCGGTGTGATGGCCTGTTCCAGTGCGGCGGCGCTGCCGTAGGGGATGCTGACGAAACCGGGCGTGAAGGGGCCGAAACCGTCTTTGTACTGCGCTTCGCTGGAGAAGCTGATGATAGTGGTGGTGCGCCCGTGAAAGTTGCCGTGACAGGTGATGATCTCGGCCTGATTCTCTGGCACGCCTTTGACTTTATAACCCCATTTGCGGGCGGCTTTGATGGCGGTTTCAACGGCCTCCGCGCCAGTGTTCATGGGCAACATCATGTCGAAGCCACTGATCTGGCATAACTCTTGCGCCAATAGCGGGAGCTGGTCGTTGCGGAAAGCGCGGGAGGTGAGTGGCAGGCGGGCGGCCTGATCGGTCATGGCCTTCAGGATGCGCGGGTGAACATGACCCTGATTGACGGCAGAGTAGGCGCTGAGAAAATCGAGGTAACGGTTGCCATCCACATCCCAAACCCAGATGCCCTGTCCGCGTTCCAGCACGACATCAAGGGGTTTGTAGTTACGGGCGTTGTACTGATCTTCGAGCGCAATGTAGTCTTGCGTGTTCATGATATTCCTTAGCAGAACGTCATCATTACGTTCAGTATAGCTGAGACAGGATTATGGCGCTCAAGACCCTCACCCCTGCTCCTTTCACGGGTAGGTTTTTTATCGGGGAAGGAAACACAAGGGAAAAT
>CAIVEA010000833.1 GCA_903904765.1 uncultured Chloroflexota bacterium | reverse complement strand
CGCTGCCGCGCTGCTGCTGGTCACGGGGCTGTACTTCAACGCCGACCTCGCGTTCAGCGTGGGTTCGAAGCCGGCTGAACCGGCACTCATCCCGTTATTCCTGTCGTTTGCGATGGTCTTTTGCGCCCCGCTGCTCACCATGCGCCTGCTGGCGGAAGAACGCCGCGAAGGGACGCTGGAACTGCTGTTAACCGCCCCTGTGAGCGACGATGCAATTGTGCTGGGCAAATTCCTCAGCGCATGGTTCTACTTCAGCATTCTGCTGGCGCTCACCTTCATCTACCAGATCATCCTCGTCTCGATCACCCAACCGGACATCGGGCATACGATGGCGGCCTACATCGGTATCTGGCTCTACGGCGGCGCAACGCTGGCGGTGGGCATCCTGTTCTCCGCCATCACCGAAAACCAGATCGTCTCTGCCTTCCTGAGCATCGCGCTGCTGCTCATTCTGTGGATGGGCGAACTAATCGGGCAGATCATCACCAACCTCGAACTGGCCGAAGTGGTGCGCCAGATCACGCTGATCGGTCATTTCACCTCTTCGTTCGCCGTCGGCCTCATCCGGGCAGAAGATATCGCCTACTACGCGGGGATCATGATGCTCATGCTGTTCATCGCCATCCGCGTCGTCGAATCGAATCGGTGGCGCTAATCATGGAAAAACAGGTCATTCTCATCCGGCGGGCGCAGGTCGGGCAGCTCTTCGGGTTTGCGGGCGGCGCGGGGTTGATCGCCGCCATCATTGGCTTTATCGCGCAAAGCGCCCTGACCGAGTTCGTGGTCATCTCGCTGGCTATCGGCCTTGTCGGGCTGTTCTTCTGGGCGGCGCTCGCCCCTGCCGACTTCCGGGCATTCATCGCAGGTCGGCAGATGCGCTACAGCACGGGCGCGGTCTTCGGGACGCTGCTGCTGTTCGGTGTGATTGCGCTCACCTACGTGGTCTTACAGCGGGCGGTCATCACGCTCGATATGACCGAAGGCCAGCGGTTCACACTGAGCGCAGAGACGATAGCCGTGCTCAAGCGCGTGGTCTACCCCATGCGGATCACCGGCTTCTATTCGCCCAGCCTCCTGTCACAGCGTGAAATTGACGATCAGTTCTTCCGGCTGTACGAGGTCGAGACGAACGGTCTCATCACCCGCGAATACATTGACCCCGAACAGCAGCCGGCGCTGGCGCAAAAGTACAACGTCAGCTTCGACGGTCAAATCTTCCTATCGTATGTCAATGCGGACGGCAGCACCGATTTCAGTACCACCGCCCGCGTGCCGATCAGCGAAAGTCAGGAACGCGACATGACCGGAGCGATTGCCCGGCAGTTGATTTCTGGCACGCTCACGGTGTATTTCGAGCGCAGTCATGGCGAACGCGACCCGCTGGACAGCACGCAGGAAGGCATGTCCGGCATCAACGGCGGCATTCAGGAAAGCGGGCTGATTACGCAGCCGTTTGATTTGCAGCAGGTCGCCAGCGTGGGCGGCGATTTGCCCGCCGATGCGTCCGCGCTCATCCTCGCTCGCCCGTTGACCGACTTCAGCGAGAGCGAAATCGCCGTGATTGACCGCTACATGCAGCGCGGCGGCTCGCTATTCATCATGAGCGATGTGTTGTTCAATCAAGATGCGTTCCTGCGAGAAGATGGCGCGTTCAACCAGTATTTGTGGCAGAACTTCGGGTTGCGGGCGCTGGATGCCGCGATTGTAGACCCGGCTTCCAGTCAAGACACGCCGCTGGACATCATCAGCGCCGCCGTCTATACCGACAGCGCAATTGCGGCGCGGCTAGACTCCGGCGATAACCCGACGTTGTTCCGGTTGGCACGCGCCCTCGAAATCAGCAACAACCCACCAGACAACACCCCCAACGGGCGCATCATCATGTCGTCCCCGCAAAGCTACGGCGAAACCAACCTCCAACAGTTGGGCGAAACCAACACCTACGCTTTCGACCCCGAAGACATTCAAGGGCCATTGACTTCGGTGGCGTGGGCATATAATCAAAAAACGGGTGCGAAAATCGTGCTGGTGGGCGATAGCGATTTCGCCACCAACGGGCAGGTATTGATGGGCGGCAACAGCATTCTGTTCACCGATGGCGTGGCATGGCTCACGGGCTACGGTGACCAGATCAACTACGCGCCGCAGGCGTATCGTACCGGCCTGCCACTGATGTTCGTCAGCGGTCAAACGCTGGATTTGATCGCGTTTGTCACCGTGATCTTGATGCCGGGGCTGGTGCTGCTCACCGGATTTATCGTTTGGACGAGGCGGATGCGCGCATGAACCGTCGAGCTATGCTGATTCTGGGCGGGCTGCTGGTGGTACTAGCGATAATCGCAGTGCTGCAACAGACGCGCTCCACAACCGAATCCACCACCGATGTGGCGGGGACGCTCAACAGTTACTTTCTGATCGGGCGCGATCTGGGCATCACGCCGGAGGATATTCACGCTGTCCGGTTGCGGGACCCGCGTGGTGGCAGTTCGTTCACCATCGCCCGTGACGACAACGGCACATGGTCAGCACCGGGCAGCAGCGGCACACTGGACATCAACACGGCGGAGATGATTGCCAAGACCGTCGCGCTCATGCCCTATATGAACACGGTGCCGATTGATGCCTCTACCAACCTGTCTAATTTTGGTTTCAATCCCGATGGACAGTTCGCCATCGAAATTCTGCTCAAAGATGGCAGCGGTCACAGCATCATGATCGGCAGCCTGACCGCCGCGCAAATCACCTACTACGCGCTGGTAGATGACCGCGCCGAGGTGCTCTTATTGCAACGTGCGCCGGTGGATTTCCTGGCGATCCAGCTAAACAAACCACCATTAACTTGACAAGCGCACAGCGCCGCGCTACTGTATTAAATACGAGTGTCAACAAACAGGCTGAACACAAACGTTCCCTTGCTGTCGACTTGGCAGACGTCGCCAGCTTTTTTTCGCCATAATCACGCTTAGAAGGTATCATCGTTCAATCAATAATCCTTGCTAAATGTTGGCAAGGTCTGGTTCAATAACGTATGTTGATGGTAATGGCACAGGACAAGAAAGAACAACTCCGCGCGCAACTCGCAAAAAAGGCGCAAGAACAAGGGGTCGTCACCTATGACGACATCCTTTCGCTCCTGCCGGAGGCTGAGCGTGACATCGCCCTATTGGATGATGTCATGGACAACCTCATTGATGCGGGTATCGAGGTGGTAGCCGCAGGGCAGCAGATAGACATTTCGATTCCAGACGAAACACCGCCACCGCTACCAGATGATCTACTGGACGACGACGAACTCGCCTTCGGTGGGTTCGATCTGGACGAGGACATCACCGACGATGCCGGCTACCAGCAGGCATTGGATACGGATGATGTCGTCGGCCTCTACCTGAAAGAAGCGGGTCGCGTCCCGCTGCTCACTGCGGACGAGGAAGTGTCGCTGGCGAAGCGCATGGAATCCGCTGTCCTCGCCAAAGAGCAGCTAGACGAATACGAAGACGACCTCTCGATGGACGCGGCCTACGAGCTGCGCGAACTGGTGGCGGACGGTGAAGCGGCACAGGAACACCTGATTCGCGCCAATGCCCGTCTGGTCATCAGCGTCGCCAAGAAATACATCGGGCGTGGCGTGCCGTTCCTCGATCTAATTCAGGAAGGCAACATCGG
>CAIVEA010000832.1 GCA_903904765.1 uncultured Chloroflexota bacterium | reverse complement strand
GTACCGTATCGTCATGGTTGGTTAAAGACGGAATAATGTAGTTATTTTGCGCCATTGAATAGGGAACAAGCGCACCAAACTCACCGAATAGAATGGTGTTTCCATCCGGCGCAACCGTCAACCCGTAGGTAATGGATGTGTAAGGCTGGACACGCGGAGGCTGATCGGGCGCAAAATACCAGCGGCGAAATACCATATCCTTCCCGGCAGACATAAACGACTGTCCATCCGGGAAAAATGAGAGATGGACAATGCCATTGGTATGCCCTTCAAACAGGCGTATCAACTGCCCCGTAGCCACATCCCATGCAGCGATAGTAGCATCCTCCGAACCCGACACCACCGTCTTGCCATCCGGGGCGAGTGCCAGACAGTTCACAGCGTCGTTATGCCCCTCGAAGCGCCGGACGATGCTGCCCGTTCCCACATCCCACAAAATTAGCGTCTTATCGCTGGAACTGGAAATAGCGGTCTGCCCATCGGGGCTAAAGACCACATCGGTCACGCTATCGGAATGTCCCTCAAAACGCCGGATAACTGTCCCACTTGCCACATCCCACAGAATCAGGCTGTGATCGCCGGAAGCAGACAGAGCCGTAACCCCATCCGGGCTAAAGACGATGGCATTCACCCACCCCGTATGCCCCTCAAAACGGCGCACTTCGGCATACGTCTGCAAATCCCACAGGATGATTTCGCCTCTGGAGCAATCCCCTTCAGCCGAGAGTTCAGCACAACTACCGGATAACCCCAGTTTGCTATCCGGGCTAAACGCAACCGTTCGGACTGCTTCGCTATGCCCGACGAGAATAGCACGGGTTCCATAGTCAACCGCCAGCGCACGTAAAGCACGTTGGGATTCCAGCGGCGGGTCATCCATGCGGACAGCCTGCAACGCCAGAGCGATGGCCGCATCGGTGTTGCCAGCCGCTTGCGCTTCGCGGGCGTTGTTCGCCAGAACCAGACTCCGGCTCACGGCGGCTTCACGCTCGGCACTGGTACGCGCTGTCTGCGCCTGTTGCTCCCGGTCAAAAGCAATGAGCGAGAGCGCCGTCATGAGCAAGGCCACCATCACAACTGCGCCAAACGTGATGTTGCGGATGAGTCGCTGCTTGGCACGTTGTCGTCTGTCCTCAGTCATGCTGGTGTTCAGAAATTTGCGCTCGTCCTCGGTCAGCGCCACATCCGTCTGCTCGACCCACCCCTCAAACTGCGCCAAGCGTGAACCGATGACGAGATAGCTGGCATCACATCCTGCCTGTCCCCACTCGTGCGCCGCCCCCGCCAGTAACCGTTGCAAGCGCACATCATCCCGGCTCTCATCCAGCCATGCCCGCAACTGCTGCCACTCCCGCAGGATCGCCTCGTGCGCCACTTCCACCGTCGGCGCTCGGGTCTGCGGGTCACGATCAAAACTCAGCAACCGCGATCGGTCAAACACCGAGATCACCCGTTGCATCCGTTCCGCATCACTCCCCACCGCCAATAATTCCGCTTGCAGCGTCCGGCGGCGCGTGTCCTCTGTCCCCTCCCCCAGCGTAACCAACCGCAAGAACAACTGCCGCGCCGCTTCTTGTTCCTCCGCATCCAGTGATCCGTACACCTCGTCCGCCCGTCGCGCCAGCGCACCCAGCGTCCGCCCTATCGCCTCGTATGCCTTCAGCGTCAGCACATGCCCGTCCCGATGCTCGAACAGTTCCGTCAACGCATATTGCAGCAGTGGCAGCGCCCCCGGTTGCTCATGCACTTCCGCGATGATCGCTGTGATTAGCCCCACTTCCAGTGTCACCCCTGTGCGCTCCAGTGGTGCAGAGATGGCTTGCTCCAGTTCATTCGGGGTCATCGGCACGACCACCTGCGTCCGCTGGCTCACCAATTCGCTGAAATGCGGGTGCATCAAAGGCCGATCATAGAAATCGGCGCGTAATGTGACCAGCACCCGCAGCGGACTGTGCGGGTCAGCCACCGCCGCGTACAAACTTTCGAGGAACAAACTCGCTTCCGCTGGTGTCTCCACCAGCGTGAAAACCTCCTCGAACTGGTCTATCACCAGCAATAGTGTTGCCTTCTCCGGTAGCACCTGCCGTACTGCCCGCAGCAACCCGCGTTCATCCTGTCGCAGCAGAGGCAGCAGGTTCACCCCCGGTGTCGCCCCCACTCGCGTCAGCACCAGCTCCAGTTCCTCGAACGGATGTACCCCCGGCAGCATCTCCGCGATGAACCACTCTTGCGAACCACTGATCGCCCCACGCCGCAGCGCCGGTATAAGCCCAGCCTTGACCACGCTCGACTTCCCGCTGCCACTCGGCCCCACTACCGCCAAAAACCGCGAGAGATCGCCTCTCTCCTCCAGACGGCCTAACAACTGCCGCGTCAACGCCGTGCGTCCGTAGAAGTCCCCCGCGTCAGATTGCTGAAAAGCGCGTAGTCCTTTGTAGGGATTAACCTCATTTTCCGACGTGCTGGGCGCAGGCACAATCACCGTCGCCGTGTGTCCCCCCTGTTCCCGCTGGAAATCCGCTGCTAGTTGGCGCACCGTACTGTACCGTTGCATCGGGTCTTTATGCGTCGCCCGCTGGATGACGGCATTCAGCGTTGACGGGAACGTGTCCGGCAAGTCTGGTACAGGTTCGGACAGGTGCTTGTGGATCATTTCCGCCATCGGTACGCGACCGAACGGATGCCTCCCCGTCAGCATCTCGTACAGCATGATCCCCAAACTGTAGATGTCCACCGACGGCGAGGCCGGTTGTCCGCTGAACTGTTCAGGAGCCATGTACAGGATTGAACCCGTGATATTCCCGCTAGTCGTCCCCTGACCGATGGGTTTGGC
>CAIVEA010000831.1 GCA_903904765.1 uncultured Chloroflexota bacterium | reverse complement strand
GGCGTGGTATACGACAGGCTGCTCAGGTAAGCGGGGTTGAAACGCGCCCGCCACAGGGCGGTGAATTCCAGCGGGTTGTACCAGCCTTCTTCCAGCGGATTGCCCGTTGTGTAGCCGGGGCCGCCATCATCCGGCAGGAAGTTGCGGAACTCGAAATGCAGATGTGGCCTGCCGCGTGAAGGCCAGCCAATCGCGCCCACAATCGAACCCATCTCCACACACGCCCCCAGCGTGGCGAGGCCGATGGTGTCGGTCTGCTCGACATGCCCGTACAGGCTGTAGGCGCGGCTGCCATCCGGGAAGATGTGCTCCACGATGACCACGCCTTTTTCGGTGTCCCAGCCTTCGGGGTTGGAATAGGTCACGCGCCCCCGTGCCACTGCCCGCACCGGATCACCCCAGCGATCAAAGCCGGTATCGAGGCCGACATGGTTGCCGCCGAAGCGTTCGCGGTAGCGGTCAAAATCGTCATAGCCGGCCACCATGTTCTCGACGGGATCACCGATGCTATCCACCACGCCGCAGGGAGCATCTGGCACGGCCTGCGCGCCGGCGGGGATGATCGTCGCCAGCGTGGTCGCCAGCAGCAGAAACGCGAAGAAAAGCCGCATATTCTAACCCTCGTACAACAGGCGCAAGCGTTCGCGCAAAGACCGTGCCGCCAGCAGATCGGTATTATCCGACCACTGATCTACTGCGCCGATGGCGAACGGAATCCGGCGCAGTAGCTCCTCATCGAGGGTCGCCAGCAGCGCCGCCGCGAAGCGTTCGCCGTGAATCACGTTGAAAGGCCGTCCGTGAAAGGGCGATACCTGTGCGGGCAGCGGGTCGGTCAGGCGCAGTGCGTTTTGCAGCGCCGCCACGCCCGCGTAGGCCGCACCCAGCGCCCGTTCGCGTTCGCGCCACGACTCCGCCCGCAGCGCCGCTTGCAACGGGGGTAACAACGCCGCCGCACAGTCCAAGCGGGCGAAGGCTGTACCGAACCATTTGGGATAAGGCGCGTAACGGCGTTCGAGCAGGAAGCACAGGCGCATCACATCGCGCACCAGCCGCGCCGCCAGCACTCGCGAACCGATGTCGTCGCCCACGTCCCCCGTGCGCCCCACGAATGGTTCTTCCTGCCCGATGCGTGCCCAACCCGCCGCCAGCAGGTAGCGCCACACGGCATCCGGGTAATAGGCGAACCGCGCTCGCAGCGCCCCCAAACCCGCTTCGTCATGGTAGACCGCGCCTGCCGTCAGTTCCAGCAGCGATTGGGTCGGGAAGGTCAGCCAGTCCAGTGGGTCGGGGTCACGGGCGGGGTCGAAAGCCAGCACGGACGCGCAAAAAGCCGACAGCGTGGTGATTTCGATGCGGTGATTGACCGGGCCGTGTTCCAGCGGGACGAGCAGTTGCACCCCGTTGTCGTCAGGATTCGGCGGGCTGAAATGGGTGGAGTAGCCAGCGAACGTGGTCGGCAGATGATCGCGCAGCGCGGCATCCAGCGCGGCGGCATGGCGGGCGTGGTCGGCGGCGCTGAGAAATAGCAGCAGGCGCGGCCCCCAGTGATGATCGCTGGACATGGGCGTATCGTACCCTAACACCTCCGAACCGCTGCCGATCAGGGCGGCGCTGTGCGGCAGGCTGGGCGTGTGCTGGTCGAGAATCGGGCGCACCACTTCGTGATAAAAGCGGCGGCTGAGTACGAGTCCGGGGATGAAGTCGGGCATTGGTGTATTCCTCCGCTGCGAACTGTAGCGCAGGGCGGGGATTGGGAGCAAGTTCAGGGGCGGGTGATGTTCCCGATGCCGCCGGAGTCCGGTTTGTCGGGCTTGAGGGGCGTGATGGAGCGTACCTCGATCTGTGTGCTGCCGCTGGCCTGCGCCGGACAGGTGAGCATCCCGCGCAGCAGCGCCCCCCAGTAGTCGAGCGTGAAGAAGCGCAGTTCGGGGTGCGGCGGCTGGTCGAGCGTGACGGGATAGCCGAGGGTGGGGTCATAGGCCACCTCGAGACTGAGAAGGCCGTCACACTGGCAGCCATTCGCGCCGCAGGGCAGGCGTGCATCCACATGTGTTTGGATGCGCTCGAACAGCGCCCCGACGGTATAGCGTTCCGCCATGCGCTGCCCGCCACCGATGCCCGGACAGGTACTACTGTGCATTTCGGATACCGCGCCGCCGCGCACCTCAAAATCCATCTCGCAGGCGAAGGCCGCGCTGCTCAGCGCCACCGTAATGCGGTAATCCACGTACCCCGCCGCTGTCCAGCGGGCACGGGCGGCAGTCAGGGCATCGGCGGGCGCACGGGCGGCCAGCAACAACCCGCCGCCCGCCGCGAGGAACAGCAGCAGGGCGGCGGTGATGAGCAGAACTCGTTTACGGGTGAACCTGCGCCGCATCTAGCCCCCGAATGCACCCGGTAGTTGTATCACCAGATTACCTCTACGGCGTATTGTTTGATCCAGCGGTCATCACTCACAATTGGAATTGCTTGTGACCGCGCCTGCGCCACCAATAGACGATCAAATGGATCGCGGTGAATATCCGCCAGTGCGCCAAGTTCTAAAATGTGATGAAGCTCTATGGGCAGCAATTGCAAGCCGTTAATTGCCTGTTGTTGTGCGAGGATATGAACCAGTTGAGATGGTAGATGGAGCTTTCCCAACTGAATTTTGATCTGTATCTCCCATACGCTCGCTAGGCTCAAAAAAAGCCGATTTTGCGTATCTTGGAGGAGCGTATTCACGCGGGGCGATAACCGAGTATCTGCCGAATTCCACCACAAGAATACATGTGTATCTAACAGCACATCCATCATGGAGTTCCTGTCCAGAAATCCTCTGGCAGTGGGTCGCTGAAGTCATCGCTCATCCATATTCCGGGGAAAAGATTCGGCTGGCGCGGCGCTTGTGCTGTCTCGGAGGATTGAACCGGAGTCACCCGTGCGACAGGTTGCCCGTTTTCGGTGAGAATAATTTCTGTGTCGGGCGTGAGCAGCAATTGGAGGTACTCTTTGAGCATTTGCATGTTGTGGATGTCTATGCGTTTTGTGACCATCGAATGCCTCCATTCTCTTTGCGCGTTAGTATACCATCGGGCATCTAGCCCCCGAACGCACCTACTGCGCCGCCCGGTTGCCGGGGCTGTCCGTCAAAATCGCGCTCCAGTTCGGACATATTATCCGAGAGGGGCTGCAATCCTGTCGGGCGGTCATCGTTGCTGAAAGGCGGCACGAAGGCCGCGAACGCCAGCGCAGCCGCATCTTCCGGACGGAAATTCCCGTTTTCGGGGTCAACCAGCGCGGGCGCGAAGGCGTTGATGCGGTTATCCGCCTGCAACTGCGCTTCGTTGCAGGTCGGGTTGTTCGGCTGGCAGGCTGATTCGCCGCCCGTCCCCAGTGGATGATCGGCAGGGCCGTTCCAGATCAGGTTGCCGACGATTTGCAGGTCGTCATCCACACGGGCGGGGTTGGGCGCACCCGTCTGGAGGACAGCGTTGTCGAACGCGCCGGGCAGGTTCATCTGCTGCCACTGACTCTGCATCCCCGGCGGGTTCAGGATGAGGTTGTTATAGATGTAGACGTGGCGGCTGGGAATGCGGACATAGTTCTCGCCATCCGCAATAGAGTCGTTGCCCCAACCACCCGCTGCCGCATACTCGGCGCAGCGTTCGCGGCCCTCGTCCCCCGGTTGCCCATCACAACTGCGCGAACCGAAGGTCATCTCGATGACGTGGCTGTTCGCGCCCACATGGTAGAAGGTGTTGTAGGCGATGCGGATGTTGTAGCCGCCCTGCACGCCCACGCCGGCACCGTTGGTGTGGTGGACGATGTTGTTGACGAAGGTGATGTCGTAGGCTTCGTACTGAATGTAGGGCGGGAGCATGAACTGGAAGCCCGTCCCCTGTCCCGCGCTGAAGCCGCCGTTGCCGCAGTCGTACAGGATGTTGCCTTCCACGCGGATCGAGGCCGAACCGCCTTTGAAGTACATGCACCAGTCGCCGCTGTTGTGGATGCGGTTGCCCTGCACATGCCCGCCCTGCACTGCCACAAAATCCACCGGAACATTCCACGCGCCGGAGATGTCGCTATCCTCGATGAAGAAGTTTTGCGACTGGTTGACTTTGACGGTTTCCTGCGCTGCGAAGGTGTCTGGCTCTGCGCCGATGATGGTGTCCCCACGCAGCAGCACATGGTCGCAGCGTTCGCAATGGAAGGCATCCACTCCCGCGTCCACCGTCAGGTTGATGAAGTACACGAAGCGCGAGTCGTACAGGTTGATGGACGGCAAAAAGACTGTCCCCGCGCCTTCTGCCGATTCAATCCAGATGGGATGCTGGTAAGTGCCGTAGCGGTGTTCCCAGTAGTTGGGCGTGATTTCTGGGGGGTAGCGCCCCGGCATCAGCCGGATGCGGTAGCCGGTCTGCGCCAGTGGTTCGTTCTGCGGGATGCGATTCCACGCTTCAGCAAGGGTGGCGAGGGCGGTTTGCGCCGTCAGGCCGTCTGCCGAGTCGCTGCCTGCGGCGGGGTTCACCCATACATCCGTCAGGGTGGGTTGACCGGGGTCATAGTAGCGGGTGTCCATCTGCGCTGCCGCCGTCCCCGGCAGCAGCCATAGTACCAGCACGCTGAGTAGCCACAATTTACGCATCGTCGTATCCTTTGCTGGATCAACCAGTTACGCGCAAATAATGCGCCCAATACCCTTGATACTCTCCATAGGTTAGCGCAATCTGCGCCACCTGTTTTATGGTTAACCCATTTTGAGCATACACCCGTCGCGCCGCATCCAGCAGCCATTTTTCGTCAAAGGGCAATTTTTCCATACGTCCTAATCCGCACAACAGGATGAAATTGGCTGACCCTGCTCCGATTCCATTGATCTTTAGCAGCCAAGCTTCCACTTCTTCCGATGGTGCTTCGCGCAGCCATGCCTCATCTACTGTTGCGAAGGCGGTGGCTGCGGCACGCAGCCATTCGGTTTTCCAGTGGTTGCCGACCATGGCGTTCATCTGATCCATGTTCAGCAGTGCGAGTTGTATTGCGTCCGGGAAGGTGGCGTACTCAATGCCGTCCATCGTCAGCTTGCTTCCGTAGTTTGCGATCAAACGATCTTTCATGGCGAGTGAGGCGGTCAACGGGTTACGCTGTGACAGCAGCACCCAGCAGACACTCTCGAAGGGCGTGAGGAAGCGCACCTGATGGTAGCCGTAGCGCATTTGCACGACTGACCAGAAAAGGGGATCGGCCTGCGCCAGCGCGTAGAACGGGCGCAAATCATCATCCAGACTCAGGTAACGGGCGATAGTCCCGCGCACTGCTGCAAGGGCGGGTTCGTCCAGCGTTTCTTTGCTATATAGCCTGTAGGTTATTTCGGGCATTTCCAGCGTGCCGGTGGAGCGTAACCGGAAAATAACCACCTGTCCATTATGGTGAAGGGCTTTGGTCAGCACGCTGGTTCTTATGGATTTCCGCACTGTTACCGGATGATACTGGTTGATAAATGCAAGGGATTTTTGAAAGTCGAAGGGCGGAATCGGCCTGAATGTGCCGTCAGTTTGTTGCATCACATCCCTCGTATATAGTGGATATGTTCATTGTACACGAGAGATATGACAACATTATGACGGTGGTGCGCTGGCGATCAGACGACTCTCTCGGATGGGATGTGCCACAACAGGGCTGTCCCTGCAAATTTCAGCGGGTATTCTGCAAAGCGGTGCGGTAATGATGAGTCGTTCCAAGCGCACGTATAATTTGACCGTGTTTAGATCGTTCCTGTTTAGGTTGCGGGTTGAATTTTCATCCGAAGTGGATAGAATGTTCGCAAGCGGCCCTGTAGCTCAGTGGCAGAGCACCCGCCTTTTAAGCGGAGTGTCGTAGGTTCGAATCCTACCAGGGTCATACCTCAATTCGTTCTATTCGGACAGGTGGCTTTCATACCACCTGTTTTGATTTGAATCCGCACGCTTACAAAAATCGTTGTCGCTGTAAAATGTAATTAAACAAGTGTTTATTTTGTGTATTTGTTACGATTTTGATTTTGAGTATTACGTTTTGTGTTTATCATGATACAATGAAATTGATGAAATACAGTTCTAATCCGGTTCTGTATTTGTTTTAGCAGGTGGTGCTGATGACTTCGCCCACGTCTCCCTCTGCTGCAATTCACCCCGTTCTGCTGATCGGTGGTGAGATTACGCACGCGCAGTCCACGATTGCGCTGCTGAAGCAG
>CAIVEA010000830.1 GCA_903904765.1 uncultured Chloroflexota bacterium | reverse complement strand
GTCTCGGTCAACATTCCCGGCAAAACCCAGTCGGACATCGTGATGGGGACGCTAGGGCCAGCGCGTAAAGCGGAGGACTACCGCGCCGCCGTGCTGGTGAACAGCGTCCTCGGTCAGTTCGGCATGATGGGGCGCATCGGCGACGAAGTGCGCGAGAAGCAAGGCTTGGCCTACTACGCTTACAGCGGGATTGAAGGGGGACACGGGCCGGGACCGTGGAGCGTGAATGCCGGCGTGAATCCTGCTAACGTCGAAAAGGCCGTGAACAGCATTCTGGGCGAGATCGAGCGCATCATTGCCGAACCAGTCACCGCCGAAGATTTGAGCGATAACCAGTCGTACTTCATCGGGCATCTGCCGCTGCAACTGGAGAGCAACGAAGGACTGGCCGCGTCCATCCTGCAAATGGAAACCCATCAACTGGGGTTGGATAACCTGCTCCAGTTCCGCAACCGCGTGATGGCGCTGACGCAGGAGAACTTGCTGGCCGCCGCCCGTCACTATCTGAACCCGCAAACGCTGGTCATCTCGGTGGCCGGCCCGGAGTAAGCTGTCTTTAGAACAAGGAGTATCGCGTCACCATGAAACAGCGTACCTTTGTCATTCTGCTGGCAATGCTGCTGACCGTCGTTCGTTTTGCCGCCGCGCAAGATCAAGCGCCGCGTAGCGCATCGCCCGATGGCAGCCAGTACACGCTGGCGCAATACATCGGCGGCTACACCCGTCCGCTGTTCATCACCCACGCGGGCGATGGCACAAATCGCATGTTCGTGGTCGAACAGGGCGGGCGTATCTATGTCCTTGAAGGCGGCCAGCAGCAAGCGACCCCGTTCCTCGATGTATCGGCGCTGGTCAGCACCAGTGCCAACGAACGCGGCCTGCTGGGGCTGGCTTTCCATCCTGATTATGCCAGCAACGGCATTTTCTTCGTCAACTACACCGATCGAGCGGGGGATACCAGCGTTGCCCGCTACCACATCTCGGCAGACCCGAACGCGGCAGACCCGAACAGCGCCCAGATCATCCTGCATATTGACCAGCCGTATGAAAACCACAACGGCGGCGACATTGCCTTCGGGCCGGACGGGTATTTGTACGTGGGCATGGGTGACGGCGGTTCGGCGGGCGACCCCGAACGCAACGGGCAGAATCCGGCCTCGCTGCTGGGCAAAATCCTGCGCCTTGATGTGAATGTGCCGCAGCCGTATGGCATCCCCGCCGATAACCCATCCGCGACCAACCCCGATATTGCGCCCGAAGTGTGGGCGCTGGGCATCCGCAACCCGTGGCGCTTCTCGTTTGACCGCCTGACGGGTGATCTGTACATCGGTGATGTCGGACAGAATCAGTGGGAAGAAGTAGACTTTCAGGCGGCAGGCACGGATGGCGGCATCAACTTCGGCTGGAACATCATGGAAGGCAGCCACCGCTATTCGGGTGAACCCGTCATCGAAGGGCTGACCGACCCGATTGCTGAGTACAGCCACGCCGAAGGCTGCGCCATCACGGGCGGCTACGTGTATCGCGGCGCTGCGCTGCCGGAATTGCAGGGCGTGTACTTCTTCGGAGACTACTGCACCGGCACGATCTGGGCAACCTACCGCGACGACAACGGCGAATGGCAGACCAATCGCTTCCTCGAAAGCGGGCAGATTATCAGCTCGTTCGGTGAAGATGAGTCCGGTGAACTGTACGTGGTCAATCACGGCGGGAATATCTGGAAACTGGTAGCCGGCTAAGACTCGATCAGGGGCGTGGTACGCTACGCCCCCTGATAAGCCTCATCCCTATCCCTTCTCCCTCATGGCGAAGGGTACACGGTGGGAACAAATAACCTCACTTGCCCTTATAGGAGCATTTGCGGGCGGGGCAGCGCATCCAACTGCTTGAGCGTCGTCCCGCACACCACGCCGGAAATGTTGAAGGCAATCGCCCCCCGGTTGTCAATTGCCATCGTGCCGGCTGCCGCGCCGAAAGGCGGCAAATCTGCGATCAATTGCAACTGATCGGCATCTTGCAGCAAATCCAGCGCAT
>CAIVEA010000829.1 GCA_903904765.1 uncultured Chloroflexota bacterium | reverse complement strand
GTCATCTCGTTCAGCCTGCGCGTCCCACTACAACAGGCCAAACCGCTATTGTCTTACGGCATACGCGCCTACCTGTACAGCGTCGTGACCTTTCTGAATTTGCGATTGGATGTGTTCCTGCTGAATCTGCTGGGGGCGGGCGTGAGCGCCATCGGCCTGTACGATGTGGCGGTGACGCTGGGCGAACGCATGTGGCTGCTCTCGCGTTCGGTCAGTCAGGTCACGTTCGCCCGTTCAGCCGCGTTCGAGCAGGCCGACGCGCAGCGCACTCGTTTGACGTTACTGGCGGCGCGTTATGTGTTCTGGTTGGGGTTGGCCTTCGCGCTGGTGGTGTATGTGCTGGCGGAGTGGGGCGTGCGCCTGCTGTATGGCGACGATTACCTGTTGTCCGCCGCCGCGTTGCGCTTGCTCCTGCCGGGGATCGTCCTGTTCGGCATGGGGCTGGTGCTATCGAACGACATCGCCGGACGCGGCAAGCCGGAGATCACCGCCGTTCAATCGTTGTTCGCGGCCTTGCTCAACGTGGCGCTGAACCTGTTCCTCATCCCGCGCTTGAGCATCGCTGGCGCGGCGTTGGCCTCCAGCATCTCGTACCCGTTTCAGACACTGCTGCTCATCTTCACCTTCTGCCGCCTGTCGGGGACGGCGTGGTGGCGGCTGTTTGTGATGACGGGCGACGATGTGCGGCTGTGGCGCAACGCCGCTCACCTCATCCTTCAACGCCTGCGCCGCTGACGCGCAAAACAAAACACGAGGGGTGGGCAGTCCCCCTCGCGTTTTTGAGTCTAATGGCGCGGTGCTTATTTGGTGCTGCGAGGGTCGAGCGCGTCGCGCAGGCCATCGCCGATGAAGTTGATCGCCAGCACCGTCAGGATGATGAGCAGGCCGGGGAACATCCACACCCAAGGCACTTCATCCAACTGCGACTGTGCGCCGGTGAGGATGTTGCCCCATGTGGCGGTGGGCGGCAGCACGCCGAATCCTAGAAAGCTCAAATAGGCTTCGGTGATGATGGCATTGCCGATGCCGAGTGTGGCGGTGACGATAATGGGAGCGATGCAGTTGGGCAGCACGTGCTTGAATACAATGTCCCACTCATCCGCGCCGATGGTGGTGGCCGCCGTGATGAATTCCTGTTCCTTGAGCGTGAGTACCAACGAGCGCACAATGCGGGCGAGGCGCATCCAGTTCAGCAGGCCGATAATGAGCACGATGAAGATGGTGCTGGAACTGAACTCGCGCCCTAGTACATTGATGGTGGAAGTGATGCCCACCAGTGACCGCGAGAACAAAAGCAGCAGCACCAGCGCCGGAATCGACAAAAGCGCCTCGGTGAAGCGCATCAACAATGCGTCAATCCAGCCGCCGAAGAACCCGCTGACCAGCCCAACCACCGTTCCAATCGCAATCGAAATCGTGACCGAGATCACGCCGATCAGCAGCGAAATCTGCCCGCCCCAGATGGTACGCGCCAGAATATCGCGTCCCACACCATCTGTGCCGAAGGGATGCTCGGCTGACGGCGGCTTGAACTTCTCCACAAGGCTGATCTGGTTGGAATAATCTTCACTCAGGAAGAACGCGCCACCGATCACAAACAAGAAAATGAGCAGCATCAGCACCGTACCCGCCACCGCCATGCGGTGTTTTAAGAAACGGCGCAGCGCCAGCAACCACAGCGACGTGGATTGCTTCTGCTTAATGTTGGCAACTTCCGCACCCGGTTGTTTTACAGTTAAATCAATCATTGCTGTCTCCGGGGCTAAGTATAGTGAATGCGCGGATCGAGCCATGCATAGATGATGTCAATCGCAATTTGCGTCAACACCACCGCCACAGCGATCATCAGGACAAAAATCATCACTACGGGCGGGTCAATCGGTTCGAGGCTTTGAATGAACAAACGCCCCATACCCGGCCACGAGAAAATGGTTTCGGTCACAACTGCGCCTGCCAGCACGAAGGGTAAATCCAAGCCGATGAGCGTGACGATGGGCAGCGAAGCATTCTTCAGCGCGTGTACATAAGTGACGCGCCGTTCTGCCAAACCTTTGGAACGGGCAGTACGGATGTAATCCGAACTGATGACTTCCAGCATGGTCGCCCGAATATAGCGGCTGTAGCCTGCGATGCTGATGGCGGACAGACAGAACACGGGCAAAATCATGTGGTTGATAAGTTCATCCAGCGAGCGATCGCCGCGCACATCGTACATGCCCTGCACGGGCAGGTAGGGAAGCCATGTTGCACCCGCATCATGCCATGCTTTGAACTGCACTGAAAAAATCTGTACGCTGAGCAGTGCTATAAAAAAGATGGGCATCGAAAAAGTGACGAACGAAAACCCGGTGATAATGTTATCTGCGAAGGAATACTGTCGCAGCGCCGCGAAGATGCCAATCGCCATCGAAATCAGCACGGTTGCCACATACGACGTGAAGCCGAGCAGCAGCGTATTCGGCATGAACTGACCGATAATTTCGATCACCGGCTGACGGTAACGGATGGAATCGCCAAAATCGCCGCGCAGGATGCCCTTCTGTGTGCCAAATTCATCCGGCACACCATCAGCATTGATGTCGCGCTGATGCCAGTCATCACCGATTAACCAGTAGACGAACTGATTCGGAATCGGTTCATTCAGACCCAACCGCGCTGCCTGAAGAATTCGGTCAGCTGGGCGGACACGCGGATCGTTGGCGAGATAGGCCAGCGGATCTGCCCCGGAGAGTTTTAGTCCGAAGAAGATAAAGACCGCGATAATGATGAGCAGGGGGATAGCTGCTAACAACCGGCGGAGGATATATTTACCCATTACGATGACCCTGTAGTTGACATATTACAAGGGCGGGTTGTTACGCCCGCCCCTGCATGTTCAGTATATTTCCGGGAGCGAAACCAGTGGCCTCGCCCCGATTAGACTGTGCAGAAAACTAGCCCGCCGGAGTCCAGTACTCAATGCTCTGGAACCAGTCCGAAGACAGCGTCCCCAGACCATCCTTCAGACCTTCGGTGTTCACGCGGTCGATGCGGACAGCGTACCACGTCACACGGGCGTACAGACCAGCCCAGAACTCAGCGTCATTCATGATCTGCACCGACTGGTGCTTCAGATCAAGGCGCTTGGCCGGGTCGGTTTCAGCGGCGATTTGCGGGGTCAGCTCATCAAAAGCTGCCGAGCAGAAGTGCGAGAAGTTGCTGCCGCTGGGATTTTCCGGCGAAGGCAGACCGGCGCAGCCGAAGCTGTTCGGGTCAACGTTCGGGGAGATCGGGTCATTGCTCGAAGCGTAGATCGCCAGATCGTAGTCGCTGGAAGCCATGATACCGCGATTGGTGATGCTGGCGAACAGCACTGCCGGCCCCGGAACCTGGAAAATCTGCGTGTTGATGCCGACTTCCTTCAGGGCGGCCTGAATGGCCAGCTGATAGTCAATACGCGACTGACGCGGGGTGGTGAAGAACTTCAGAATCAGTTCCATGCCATCCTTATCGCGGGTGCCGTCGCCATTGCTGTCCACCCAACCGGCTTCATCCAGCAGGGCATTGGCAGCGGCCACGTCGTAACCCAGAACTTGTAGGCCATCCGGCCACCACACGGGCGAGTCGAACGCGCCCGGAACCGGCACGCCGTCACCAGCGATGGCGGCGGTGATGCTGGCG
>CAIVEA010000828.1 GCA_903904765.1 uncultured Chloroflexota bacterium | reverse complement strand
TGCAGCGCCCGTTCTTCAGCCTGTTTGCGCTCGGTCACATCGCGGGAGATGATGTACTGTCTCACCAGTTTGCCATCAGGCGAGTACAGACAGTTATAGTGATCTTCCTTCCAGATATAATGCCCGTCGCCATGTCGCATTCGGTACAACGTCAAGATCGTTTTTTCGTTTTGAAACACCGCCGTTTGGACTCGCTTGACCATGTCGGCAAGATCACCGGGATGAACCCGCTGGAAATAGTCCTCTGTTGACCACGTAATCGCCGTCCCCGGTGACACACCTAGCGTCCGATCATACGAGGGCGAGGTATAGGTGAAGCGGCGGGTGGCATTATTCCACGTCGCAATCCCATCCGACGTGTTCTCTGCGATCAAGCGGTATTTTTCCTCACTCTCGCGCAGCGCCACTTCCAGTTCATGCTGATGGGTGACATCGAAACCCATGCACTGCACTTCGGAGAAATCGCCTTGCCCATCCAGCAGCACGATAAATTCCCATAGCGTATAGCGGACGCTGCCATCCTCGCATTTTTTCGTCAACTCAACACGAACCGCCTGCCCCGGATTCGCAAGGCATTCTTGGAGCGTGCTATAAGTCTTGGAATAGTCCGACAGATCAAAGGCTTCAAGCATGGACTTGCCAATAAGTTGTTCGGCGGGGCAGCCATACCATTTTGCAAACGCATTGTTCACATAGGTATAGTGATAGTCCATATCAGCACGAATCAAGAACGAAGTCTGCGATTGCAGCAAAGAGCGCCAATGGTTTTCACTCTTGCGTAACTCCTCCTCCATCAACTTGTGCTCGCTGTCATCATGAACCACAGCGATTAGTTCTTCCAAATCGCCCGTTTTCGTATTCCGCACCAGCGTCACCGAGGATTCGACCCACACATAATGACCATCTTTATGCCGCAATCGCTGGGGGATAATTATCCCGCGTGAATCGGAAGCAATAGCCTGCTGCACCATCCGTTGCGTCTGCAAGCGATCTTCCGGGTGCAACAAACCATCCCCCGGAGTGCCGAGCAGTTGTTCCGGGTAGTAGCCGAGCAACTGGTACACCGAAGGTGAGATATAGGTGGATTTGCTATCTTTCCCAAACCGAATAAGGACATCCTTCAAATTCTCGGCCATCTGGCGGAAGCGCCCTTCGCTCTCCCGCAACGACTGTTCTGCTTCCACCCGCGCTGTAATATCATTCTGTACGCCTACGAAATGCGTCACCACCCCGTTCGCATCCCGAATGGGCGAAACATGCAATTCGTTCCAGTACAACGAGCCATCTTTGCGATAATTCCGCAGGATGACCTTACACGATTGCTGATTTTGAATCGCTTGCCGGATGATTGTCCGCCCGATTTGCTCCCGATCTTCCGCCTGAAACAGGCGCGGATTCTTGCCCACCAATTCAGCCTGCGAATAGCCGGTATACTCCTCGACCATGCGGTTCACATACACAATCGGCAAATCCGGGTGCTGTGCATCCACCACAATCATGCCGGAAGTGTTGTTCTGGATGATTTGTTCCCACGGAATCGCACCCGTAGCAACCGGCACAGGCTTTCGTTTGCGATGGACACGGCGGCGGGGACGGAGAGAAAGAGGCATGGTGTTCTCTGCTATTCTTACAACCTCTGAATGCGGTGAGTAACAATCGGGAAGAAAATACCGCGTGATAAGAGGTGTTCGGGTAATGCAACCTCTGTTTAGATTACATCAACATACTTTCAAACACTATGTAGCTTTCGCTTTCCAAATACTGGTCTAAACCACGCCAATTTGTAACTTTTTCATTAATTTAATACAGAAAGCAAGTTGTGGTAAAATAACTATTGTTATTAACAAGAATCCGAAACCGCATTACTAATACTTATCCTGACAACACAAACACAGCGGAACAGGAATTAACATGCACTAGAGGTTAACGACATACACGGGTTATGCCGCAAGTTTCCTCTATATCGTTCGTTATGGTGTCTATTTTTTTGAGATCAGGTTCATGTTTTTCGCGCATCTTCCCCCAACGACTGATGACTCCCCCACCCGTCCCAGTGATGAGACCGTATGGATGCTCCAACAGATCATCGAAAACTGTGCATCCGGCATGATGCTGGTGGATGCACAGCTCCCGGACATGCCGATTATCTATGCCAATGCCGCCTTCGAGCGCCTGACCGGATACGCGCTTTCAGACATCATCGGCAAAAACAGCCGCCTCTTACAAGACAATTGCCAGACCGAAGAATCGCTCCGGGCAATCCGTCAGACGATCAGCGCCGACCAGACTAGCGTGAGCATCATCCCTCGCCAGCAAAAGGACGGCACGACCCAGAAGAACGCCAACTTGAACTGGCGCTCGAACGCGAACGCACCAGTATGCTCTCGCAGTTCATCCGGGACGCAGCCCACGAATTCCGCACCCCGCTGGCGATCATCGGCTCCAGTACCTACCTGCTGGCTCGCACGCCACTGCCCGAACAGCGTCAACAACGTGTGACACAGATCGAGACCCAGATCAAACGCATCACGCGACTGGTGGATATGCTACTAATTCTGGTCAAGTTGGAAAGTGATGATCCGGTCACGTATGTACCGGTGGATGTGGGGTCTATCCTGCAATCCGCCTGCAAAAATGCCTGCGAAAGCCACCAGCCCACGCCGCAGATTCACTGCAATATTCCGGCGGCGCTCCCTACCGTCATGGGCGATTCCAATTTCCTACTGGATGCGTTCCAGCAAATACTGGATAACGCCTGCCGTTTCACCCCTCCCGAAGGACAAATCAGGTTGACATCTGGAACAAATGACGGGCAAGTGTGGGTGGAAGTGGAAGATACCGGACGCGGCATTCCCGAAAGCGACCTACCGCACATCTTTAAGACTTTCTGGCGGCACGATCACGCACACACCACTTCCGGCCTCGGTTTAGGGCTGCCCATCACCAATCGCATCATCGAGAGTCACGGAGGTAAACTGAGCATCGAAAGTCAGATCGATCACGGCACGCGGCTACGCATCACCCTACCTACCATCACCCCAATACCCTAACATCAGGCAGCGGGCAGCACAATCCGAACGCGAGTTCCCACGCCCAACTCGCTATCCAGAGTCATCGTCCCCTTGTGCTCCTGCACAATGCGGTACGCAATCGGCAACCCCAGCCCGAAGCCCGAACTGGTATGAGCATGGTCGTGCCGCCAGAATGTTTTGAAGATATGCGGCAAATCCATCGGGCTAATTCCGCGCCCGGTATCCACCACTTCCACCCACACCTGCTCATCCTGTACGCCTGCGGTCACAGTCACCTTGCCACCGGATGAGGTGAAGCGGCAAGCATTATCCAGCACTTGCTGGAGCGCGTCCGCCAGAAAACTCGAATCGCCCATCACGAACGGCAGATCATTCGGCACATCGCATATCATGGATACTTTGCCAGCGAACAACGTGGCGGCATGCTGGCAACTCATTTTGATGATCGAGCCGAACTCCAATGACTGCCAGCGTAGCGCGTTCCCACTCTGGAGCTTGACCAGCGTCAGCAGCATCTCTACGAGGCGGTTAATCCGGTTCACCTGCTGGTCAATCTGTACCGCTTTCCGTTCGCGCTGCTCGAACTTATCGGAGCGCAGCAGCAGATGGGTGCTGGAGGTGATAACCGATAGCGGCGTGCGGAATTCGTGCGCCCCATCCTGAATGAACTGGGTGAGCATCTCAGAACGCTCTTTTTCCAGTTTCAATTCCAGCATCCGTTCCTCGGCCTGTTTGCGTTCGGTGATGTCGCGGCAGATCACGATCATGTGGCTGTACACGCCGTCCGGCGCATAATTCAAGCTGACATGATCTTCGCACCACACATAATGTCCGGCTTGATGCAAAGTGCGGTAGGTATATACAAGGCGCGTTTCGCCCTGCGTGATCGCCTCCCTGAATTTGCTGAACATCGTAGGCAAATCTTCGGGATGAATCAGGCGCATAAACGCATCCCACGTCATGTCCTTCGTCGCACCGACTTGCCGACCAAACTGGCGATCATACGATGGCGAAACATAGGTGATCCGGTTATCAGTCTGAACCACAATCACGCCATCAGACATATTCTCCGCCAGCAAGCGATACTGCGCTTCGTTCTCACGCAGCACATCCTCCATCCGTTTACGCTCACTCACATCACGCCCGGTGCCGATCACCTGCGTCAGCATGCCCGCCTCATCCCGCAAGATGATGATCGTCGTTTCCACCCACACATAATGCCCATCTTTGTGCTGCAACCGTTGGACGAACGTGGTCGCCGCTGACCCCGATGCCATCGCCTGCTGAAAGCTTTCCAGCGAAATGTGACGGTCATCGGGATGCACCTTTTCCAACGAAGTCGTGCCGATGAGTTCATCCGGCTGATAGCCGAGCATCCCATACACCGAGGGTGTGATGAATTCATACACCCCGCCGCCACCGATGATATAGATGATTTCCTTCAGGTTTTCCGCCAGCAAGCGATAACGACCCTCACTCTCGCGAAGCGCCGCCTCGGCCTGCTTACGCAGGGTGTTATCAATGATGAAGCCTTCAAAAAAGCGGAAGTTTTGCGCCGAGTCGTACACTGGACGGCTACTGATGGTCACTTCCAGCGGTGTGCCATCTTTGCGCTTGAAAGTGACATCATCGTTGATAAACGTACCCGCTGGACGGCTTAGATTATTCACGACTGCGCGAGCTTGCGGGTACATATACACATCCCGCGTGATATCCAGCGCCAGCACCTCCTCGATGCTGTTGTATCCCAGCAAGTTCACCAGCCCCTGATTGACAAACAGCCAGCGCCCTTCCCATGTGCTGCGAAATACGCCCGTCACATCATTCTCGATCACCGAGCGATACCAGCGATCGCGTTCGGTCTGGGCACGCAAAGCACTGGTTTCGAGGATGCGCTGCATACGGTGACGCAGCATCGTCGGGCGCATCGGCCATATCATCACATCATCAGCGCCCGCATCGTAAGCCGCTTGTATCTGTGAATCCCCGACCAGCATCAGCACAGGGATGCGATTCTGTTCGATCAGGCGGGCGCACAGATCGAACGAATTGCCGCCGGGCAGTTCGGCATCCAGTAACGTAATAACCACCTGCGGCGTAATCTCTTCTGCCTGTCGCAAACAATCGGGGATGTCATGTGCGCGAAAGACCCGGTAGCCATCGCGCTCTACTACTTCTTGCAGCAGCAATGCCTCATCCGGGTCTGCCACACCGATTAACACACTCGCCATGCAGATTCTTTCGCAATATTTTCACACTTCGACTAAATAATTATAGCATCCACCTGCTTCTATTTTGGCTCATGCTATAAGCTCACCATTCATTCTAAGGTAGATTCACACGATTTATTCATATATTTTTTGACATTTAAGCATATTCACCTATTCGTACATGACCTCCACAAAATACTATCATCACCACTTTACAGCCGCAGTACAATAGACTTATATTGCCCTCTCGTATGGAGGCCGCCCCTCGTTATGGCACACATTCTCCTGATTGACGACGAACGCAAGCTGACCGACCCCCTCCGCGCCTCGTTTGAACGGGCGGGATACCAGATCACGGTGGCGCATGATGGTCACAGCGGCTTAGGGCTGGCTCTGGTCGAAAAGCCAGATGTAATCGTGCTGGATGTGATGATGCCCGGTATGGATGGTTGGCAGGTGTGCCAAGCGGTACGCGCTCACAGCAACGTTCCCATCATCATGCTCACCGCGCTGGACGATACCACCGATCGCATCAAAGGGCTGGAACTGGGCGCGGATGATTATCTAGTAAAACCATTCGGCTACAAGGCGCTGGAAGCGCACGTTCGCGCCATGCTGCGCCGCGTACAAATAGATCAGGGCAAACCCGCCGCCACCCAGATTACCATTGGCGACATCACGCTCGACCTACAAGCGCACACCGTCACCCGCGCTGGCAAAGAACTGCCCATGCGCCAGAAAGAGTATGAAATCCTGTCGCTGTTGATGACCAACCCCGGCAAAGTCGTCACCCGTGAGCGTATGTTCGATGAAGTGTGGGGGACGGACTGGCTGGGCGACACCCGCACACTGGATGTCCACATGAGCTGGTTACGCGCTAAACTGGAAACCGACCCGACCAACCCGGTCTACTTGCAAACAGTGCGCGGCGTGGGCTACCGCTTCAACACACCGGAACGGAGCGACACCTGATGTTACACCGCTTGAACATTCGCCAGCGCATACTGGTGATCTTCATCATGGTGGCGCTGGCGGGCGGCGTGGTACAGTTCATCATCGCGGGGCGGCAGCTTGAACTGACCACATTGGAATTCTACCAGCACCACCTCGAAACCGATGCGCTGCTGGTCTCCGCCACCTTCTCTGAACCGCTGGCGGAGTATCTGGATGGCAACGACAGCAGCAACATCAGCCGCATCATGAGCCGCTTGCAGCAAGAAGTCGGGCATAATTACCTGATCGTAGACCGCAACAACCGCATATTAGGCTACACTGCCAACGCGGGTTATGAGCAGATCAACACCGTTACGGATACACCCGAACTGATGCAGGCGCGTTCAGAGCGCATCGGCGCGGACATTCGCCCCAACGCACAGGGGCAGGATACGCTGTATGTGGCTGTGAGCATCAACTATGAAACCAGCATTCTCGGCACGCTCGTCCTGATCGAACCCATGCAGCAAGCCTATGATGAAGTCCTACGGCGCTATCTGGAACTGGCTGGAGCCATTGTGCCAGTGCTGGTACTGGTGATCGCTGCCAGTCTGTGGATTGCCCGCACCATTTCCAACCCCATACAGAGCCTGCGTGACTCGGCACTGCGGATGGCGAAAGGGGCGCTGGATACGCGCATTCAGGTGACCTCGCAGGACGAGATTGGCGAACTGGCGCACACTTTCAACTATATGGCGGGTCAGATCGAAACCTTGATGCACACGCAGCGTAGTTTTGTGAGCAACGCCGCCCACGAACTGCGAACGCCGCTGATGACACTCAAACTGCGTGCCGAGGCACTAAGCGACGAAACCCTACCCGATGATGAGCAAGAGACCTACCTGCGCGAAATCCGGCAGGAAGTAGATCACATGGCGGAACTGGTGTCCTCGCTGCTGATGCTGGCGCGCATTGACGAGGGACGGCATCAACCGGGCAGCACAACCGTCACCGATACCGTCTCCACCCTGCACGACATCATGCGGCACTGGCGCATCGAAGCCGAAGCCAAAGGGCTGCGCTTCACCCCGCAAATAGACCCCGACCTGCCCGACCTGCCGATGAGTACTAACGATTTGCGTGTGGTGCTGGATAACCTGCTTTCCAACGCTATCAAATACACCACGCAAGGCGAAATTCGTCTGTCGGTGACGCACAGCAAAGCGGGTTTTCAGTTGAGTGTGAGCGATTCGGGAATCGGCTTTCCACCAGAACAGGGGGCGCACCTGTTTGAACGCTTTTACCGTTCGGAACAGGTGCGGGGACAATACATCGGGAACGGGTTGGGGCTGTCCATCGTGAAGGCCATCCTCAACCACTACGGCGGGCACATCGAAGCGCACAGCGCGGGCATCGGTCAGGGGGCGACCTTCGCTGTGCAAATCGCCCCCTGATTCAGTTCGGCTTGAACCCTTACCCGCGTGCAATAGAATTACACAACTCTTAATTCCCTCTCCCTGAGCGAGAGAGATAAAGGGTGAGAGTTATCCTCACGCCGCCGGAGATTTGCGGGCTGCCGCCGCCCGTGCGGGAACAGGTTGTACGCGATCTTTGCCCATGCGGATGCCTAGCAGCAGCACCACCAGCAGCACGCCGCCGCCCACCAGCAGTTGGAAGCCGAGGTGCGAACCTTCCGTACCGGCGAACAACCCGTGCAGCGACACCATGCCGAAGGCGACATAGCTGGCGTAATGCACGCGCTTCCAGTTGGCGTGTCCAATGCGCTTCTTCAGCGGGAAACTGAGCGTGACCAGCACGATCACCCAGAAAGCCAGCGTCCCCAGCCCGACCACTTCCGGGCGATACGGGCCAGCGAACGGGATGAACAGATCGCCCAGCGTGTACTTGAAATAATCATCGAACATCAGCAGCAGGGCATGGGTCAGCCCCAGCAGCAGCGACAGCCACGAGATCGTGCTGTGAATGGTGAGCGACACCGGCCCCGGCGACCAATCTTTCACGAATTGGGCGCTCAGGAACAGTCCCCATACCATTGAAGCCAGCAGCAGCACATAGGCCACGATGCCGGATGAGCGCACCAGATGCCACGCCAGTTTCGCATCTTGCGTCAGGTTCATGCTGAATAGGCCGTTGCTCAACAACAACCACGCCGAGGCCAGCAGGACGACCACGCTGGCGGCAATCACCAGCAAGTCTGTTTTCTTGGTTGATTTCTCGTTATCCATGACCGCATCACTTTCGATGATTATGTTCGCATTCTCGTAACCGCCCTCACCCCCGCCCCTCTCCGTAACGGGAAATATCGTTATGGAGAGGCGAAGCAAGACGCATCGTTTGGCTTACACCCTTCGCCATAAGGGAGAAGGGATGGGGATGAGGGTCAAACCGCCCCCTCAGCCTATCGTGTTCTGAGGGGGCGGTACATCGTTATTCCCTAGTCGTCGTCACCTTCGTGTTCGCCGTCCTCGTGTTCTTCGTGTTCATATTCGCCGCCAGAGCCGCCGGCAGGCTGCTGCACGATCACCTGCTGCTGACCGGACTGAGCAGGTGCGGAGTACACAATCTGTGCCGGTGCTGCATCCTTCAGCGGGATGTTGAACACCGTCAGTTGAGCGCATTCGCCCTGCATCTGAAGGAAGTTGCGCGACACCCACGCCGAACCGAAATCCGTACCCACCACTACCCAGCTGGTCTCCGGGTTCTGACCGCCCACCGTGAGTACCTGACCACGATAGCCGTAACCGAGGACGGTGTAGCCCGTGCCGGGGCCGCTGCGGAGGTTGACCGAGGTGGCGCTCACCGTCGCGCTGCATGTCCCCGCCGCCGAAGTCGTATCCGCCACCGTCGCGCTGCTGGCGGGCGCTTCCAGCACGCTGAACCCCGCTTCGGCAGCCGAAACCGCCCGCACACCCGCCATCGCCGGAGCCGTTAAGTTGTTGCCCAGCAGCGTGAACTGATAATCGCCGGAGTCCACCACGAAGTTCAACCCGTCCACATGCCCGCCGCTGGATTGCGCCAGCACGAGGCCGCTATTATCCACCAACTGCGTGAGCGCCGTCACACCGGGGAAGGTGGCGGTAATCACGCCCGTTGTGGCCGCCGGAATATTGACTGTGACTGTATTGCCGGGGCGGTCTGCGCTCATTGGCAGCGCCACTTCCTGATTCAGTTGGAGTGCGGTCTGCGTCACCACCTGCGTCAAGCCGCTTTGCGTCAGTTCGGGCAGCGACAACACCCGCACGCTGGCATCCGTCACACCCAGCAAACGTTCGATGTGCAGTGTGTGCGAACCACTGTTGGGCGCGATATTCAGTTGTAAACCATGCAGACGGGCATCCGCCGCCGTAAAGACCGGGCTTCCAGCCGCATCACTGAGCGTGACCGCTGCGCCGCTGAAATCCAGCGCAATCGTGCCGGTGGTATCCTGCGGCAGCGTGATGACCACATCAATCGCTGGAGCCGCATCATTGAGTGTAATTAGATCATTCGGAGTCTGTGCCATCGTCGGCAGCACCGAGACCAGCGCCAGCGCCAGTCCCACGAGAAGAGCAAGGCGTTTCATACGAGTGTCCTTTCCTGTATCCAATTTGCAAAAGTAGGGGTTGCCAGCACCGCGCCATCGCGCCGCACCACCATCCCCGAAGCGTTCCATTGAGATTGCAGCCAGTTCAATCCGTCCTCTGCGCCACGCAGCAGCACCGCTTTGGCATAGGCTTCGGCAGTCGTGGCCTGCGGATGCAGCACGCTCACCGTCAGCACATCGGTTTCGGCGGGCGCTCCAGTGCGCGGGTCAATGATGTGGTGCTGCTGCGCTCCATCTGCCGTCGTCCAGCGCCGATAATCCACCCCGCTGGTCATCAGGCAGGCATCCCGCAGCCACAGCGACACCAGCGGCTTCCCCGTTGCGGGGTCTTCAATCGCCACATCCCAGCCGAGGTAATTCTGCGGCGCACCCCGCGCCACCATATCGCCGCCGATGTTGACCAAACACGCGCCATACGGGGCAAGCGTGTCCGCCAACCGTGCCGCCATCCACCCTTTGGCGATCCCGCCCAGATCGAGGGCGCTGCCCGCCGGAATGCGGACGGCGCAGAGCGTGTGCATTAGTTCGATACCGCGCCAATCGGCGGCGGGGACAGCCGTCGCAGCCTGCGGCGGCTGAATGTCCGCGAAAGTGCGGTCATAGCCGCTGGCGAGGAGCGCGGGCAGCACTAGCGGGTTATAGCACCCCCCCGTCCGCCGCGCCGCTTGCTTAGCCGCGCTGATGTTCTCATACAGGTCGGGGCTGGTTTCCACCCACTGTCCGGCCTGCGCGTTCAACTGCATCAAGTCGCTCTGCGGACGAAAGCGCGACAACTGCGCCTCAGCCGCTTCCACCTGTGCTGGGATTCCGTTCAAAAGCGCCGCACCGTCCATCTCCGTTTCCAATTGGACGGAAATGGCACAGCCCATGCCCCGGAACGACAGCAGGTAGATGGTTTTCATCGTGACGAACGTCCCGGCTGTTGCACCGGAGCCTGCACAATCACGGGTGACGACGCAGACATCTGCGGTTGCTGCACAATGACCGGATCCGGTGCGGCGATCTGTGCGGGGGCTGGCGGCTGAATGACCATCGCGTTTCCCTGCCCCTGCACCGGTGCCTGTGCGCTGGTCACCTGCACAGCGCCCTGCGGTTGCGACTGGCGCAGGATGATGATGCTGGGCGCGGCCTTCTGGATGACCAGCGTGGGCGCAACCTGTTGCGGGGTGGATATCGCCGCATTCTGAACGGTGGTGTTCTCCGTCGGCAGCGGCAGGATGACGGCAGGTTCCGAAGGAGGAGTCGCCGTCAGTGTAATTAGACGGGTATCCAGCATTGCCAGATTTTGCGCTCCGACAAAGGTCGCAATAGTGGCGCTGGTGACAAGGGCGCTGCGGACAAGGAGCTTCCGGGCGCGATCTGTATTAGCCATAGTGGGTATCTCCACAAAAACATCGTACTGGTCATCAGAATACGACAACCCGCCGTGCTTTGGTTAAACACCCACTCAACAATACCTTAAATTTAACTTAAATCTGGTCGGGGGATTTCGATTGGCATCGGTGGCAGCCCATCTTCGTAGGAACATAGCTCGCGCCGTGTCCCTACGAATCTCTGCTTTTGCCCCTTCGTCGTGAGGGAGAAAGGGAGGGGAACGAGGGTTCTCCCTCCTCCTCATTGAAACGCACAGGGGATGAAGGCAGCCTATTTCACATACACGCGGTAAGACCACGCTTCCAACGTCATCTGCGTTTCGGCGCTGAGGGTGACGCGCTGCTGGCTGAAGAACTCCGTATACGTGTCGTGATACAACGCCTCGCGCAATGTGAAGGTTTGCGCCTCCGCCGAGAAGTTGATAACCACGAACACTTTATCCGTCTCGTTGCGCCGCACGAAGCTCAACACCTTCGTCCCGGCGCTGTTCGGCACACGGATCATACGCGCCCCCCAGCCGGCATTCCACAGGGCGCGGTTGCCTTTCTTCAGGGCCAGCAGGCGGGTATAAAAGGCGCTGTAGCGGCTGTCCTGCCACACAATCGGGTCTTTCTCGAAGAAAGCCAAGCGCCGCATGTTACCGGCTTCCTGCCCGTTGTAGATCAACGGCATCCCCTCACCCACCACAGACAGTACAATCGCTGCGTCCAAACTGTCCCCGAACAGCTCGTACTCCGTGCCTTCCCATGCATTCTTGTCGTGGTTGCTGACAAAGTTCATCCGCATGATGTCGAAGGGATAGGCTTTCTCGTTCCACGAGTAGTACACGTACAGGCTGTTCACATCCGCATGACCTCTGGCGATGCTCACCAGTGCGTCATGCCAGCTCCATGCGTAGGTCATATCGAAGGCCGCCACATGCAGATCACGGTTCTCCCATTCCGCCAGCAGGAATACCGGCTTGATGGCATCCAACTCGGCGCGGGCGGTGTTCCAGAAGTCCGTTGGCACGAACCCCTCCACATCGCAGCGGTAGCCGTCCACATCCACCTCGCGCACCCAGTATTTCAAGGCTTCGGTCATATACTGGCGCACTTCCGGCTTATCGTAGTCCAGATCAATCACATCTTCCCAGTCCCACCAAGGGGTAGGCCGGAAGTCACCCTTCCAGTCGCGCACATACCAGTCGGGATGCTCCGTCACGAGGACGTTATCCCACGCGGTATGGTTCGCCACCCAGTCCAGAATCACAGCGAACCCCTGCGCGTGGGCAGCTTTCACGAAGTCCTTCAGGTCGTCCAGCGTCCCAAACTCGTGGTTCACGCTGTAGTAGTCCTTCACCGAGTACGGGCTGCCCAGCGTCCCCTTGCGGTTCTTTTGCCCGATCTCGTGAATCGGCATCAGCCACAGGATGTCCACGCCCAGCGCCTTCAAGCGCGGAAGCTGCTGCTGCGCGGCCTTGAACGTGCCTTCCGGCGTGAACTGGCGCGTATTGATCTGGTAAATGCTGGCGTTCTTCGACCAGTCGGGATGTTGAAGGCGAACCGGCGGCTCCGGTTGATAACGGCTCAAGTCGGACATCAGACAATTCCTTCTCCATAAGACGATCAACAACCGCCATTATGAAGGATAGTCGGGCATTCGTCACGACCCCAAGTCTGTAATACATAGTCAGTTCGTGAGACCGGGAAAAAATACAAAAACCGCGTTTGCACCTCACTTACGAGCAAACGCGGTAAATCGGGTTCAGCGAGAGCTTTTCAGCGGATACTCGCTAGTCGGAATAACCAACTGCCTCATAGCTGATGCCGGGGAAACTCACCGCTTCCGGTTGTAGCGCAGCACGCGCCTGAGCGTCACCCTTCAGTTCCGCCAGCAGAAAAGCGGTGATGAAATGGTCGTACAGGTCATGCGCCCGATCCAAATCCCACACCGGGTCTGAACAACCAGCAAACCAGCCGATAGCCAGCGGCCACGGGAAATCGGAGCAACTTGCGACAATCGCGCTATGATCCGCATTAGCGAACAGAACACTGGCCTTACGCGAACTCCCAATGTACTCCCATGTCGGAGTCGCACCCCATTCTAGTGGCACGGTCTGATCGCCCGTCCCGTTGATGAGCAGTACGGGCACTTTAATTTCAGCCAGTCCTGCTGCACCGATCAGTTCTGTTTCAGCCGCCATCGGGACAATAGCCTTGATTCGCGGATCACCCCAAGACGGCCATAATCCTTGCGGCACAGCGTCTAACCCGGCCATTTGAGCCATTTCCGCCTGCTTTTCCAGCAACGGCGCACACACAACGCCTATCGTATGGTCAGGAGCCAGCGGCGCACAGGTGGCTTTCAGCGCCTCGAAGTCAAAACGCGCTCCACCCATCAACAGGCTGGTGAAGCCCCCGTAGGAATGCCCCACCACAGCAATCGTATCGGTGTCAATCATACCGGCCAGCGCCCCGCCATCAGCAGTCAGCACTTCCCCGAAGGCAATTGTCTGCCGGATAGCTAGTGGTCGCTGAACGCTGGACATAGGAATATCTTTGTAGAGAGGATCCCATATTTCCAGATGATCCGGTGCCAGCACCACAAAACCCTGCGAAGCCAGATGTTCGAGCAGATAGGCTGTCCCGTAGGAATGCCCGGCAAAGCCATGTGAATAGATGACCAGCGGATACGGCCCACCGCTGAGATCGGCGACAGCATCTTGCAACGCATGCCCATAGGATGGCATCACCTGATCGGCTGGCATACCTTCAAATTTGGCGGGTATGGCCGGGTAGGTGATCTTTTCTTCCAGCCCATCCGCGTTCAATGCCGGATACCATACCGCCACCGCCAGTGCATCCGTCCCTGTACCAGTCGTCAGTGCCCGGAAGCCCACCGGATACGGCCCCCGGATGGCATAAGGCGGCGCATCCGGTCGAAAACCACTTCGCTCTGTGGAACCATCTTGTGCAAAAGCCATGCTAGTAGCCATCATCACGATTACGATCATAAGCAGGATACGCATTTTCAATCCTCCCGTAAATAGTGGCGAGAAACGGGCACTGTTGTGTGCCAGTCCCTTATGGAACATCACATCGCAGCATCTGCTGATTCTGTATGCTGACCTTCTGTATCTAGATTACGGTTCTATTGAAACAAAAATCACCCATCGAAAAGGAGGGAAATAAAGAAAGAAATGGCTAAATTTGGTCACAATATAGAAAAATAATATACTAATCAACACGTTCACGATGAAAGAGCATCGCTTGAACCGGGAACAAAGTGTCCAAGGCATAACCGCGTTAAGTGAACGCGAAAACGATATCCTCTCCTTGCTCGTAGAGGGCAGTTCAGACGCGGAAATTGCGCGTTCCCTTGTGCTTCAAGTTTCCACCGTCAAATGGTACAACCGGCAGATATTCACCAAACTGAATGTCAAAAATCGGCGCGAAGCTGTTCAACACGCTCGCAAGGTGTGGAAGCAACAATCGGCATACCGTCTGCCTGCGCCATCCACGCCCTTTGTCGGACGGGCGCGGGAGTTAAAAACTTTGTGCCGCCTGCTCAATGAAGCGCGTCTGGTCACAATCCTCGCGCCGGGAGGCATGGGCAAAACAAGGCTGGCGCTAGCCGCAGCAGAGCAAGCCTCCACAGCCTTTGCACACGGAGCCTGTTTCGTGCCTCTGGTAACGGCTTCCGGCGATACTTGGATGAATAATCTCGCCACAGCACTCAAAATTCTCACATGGTACGAAGGCCGACTGGAAACACAGATTCTCTCATTTTTGAGAGAACGAGAGCTGCTATTAATTCTGGATAACTTTGAGCATTTGATGGATCAGGCACTATGGATCAGCCGTATGCTGAATGCAGCGCCGCGATTGAAAATCCTCGTCACCTCTCGTGAGCGACTGCAATTAATGGGTGAAGCAATATACAGCCTCGGCGGGCTATCCATAGATAGCGACAATCATGACGAAGAATCCGTAACCCCGGATGCATTGAAGCTGCTGGAACAATGCGCCCGCCGTGTCATCCCGGACTTTGCCCTCACCCCGCCTTATCAAGCCAATGCACAGCAACTCTGCCAGATCACAGGAGGAATGCCGCTGGCTATAGAACTGGCAACAGCGCAAATGGCTTCGCTCTCTCTGGCAGATATTGTCGAGAATATACGTCAGCACACAGCCTTGCCTGACGATACCCTGCGTGATCGTCCAGAGCGCCATAACAGCATCGCGGCTGTGCTTGCCGCATCGTGGAACCAGATTAGTAATGCCGAACGGGACATTTTCTGCCGTCTCTCTGTGTTTCGCGGTGGCTGTTCGCGTCGAATCGCACGGGCAATAACCGGAGCAACACCCGAAATTCTCTCCGAACTGGTCGGTAAAGCACTATTGCGTGTCAATACTGATGGTCGTTTGATATCCCATGAATTGCTGCGCCAGCATGCGGAGATACAGCTTGCCACACACGGGCAAACCCAAGAAGCGCGAGATGCCCACAGCACATACTTTCTGGACTATCTCAGCGTCCGCGAACCCGATTTGAAGGGGCGGCGACAGACCGAGTCCTTGGATGAAATCGAAGTGGATTTTGAAAATATCCGGGAAGCATGGTGCTGGGCCATCAAACAGCATGACATCCCTCATTTGAGCATGGCGCTTGAGGGGTTGTATTGGTTTTGCGAGCTACGCAACCGCCTGCAAGAACGCACCGATCTACTCTTACAGGCGGCCAATTCGCTGAGCGACTCGGACATCCGGGAAAAAAGGCTCTTTGGACGGTTGTTAGCAGGAATGTGGAACACAGGCGGGTTAGGCGTACTTCCTTCGACAATGCCACCCGATGCAAAAAAGGTTCTTCGTTCGGCATTGATTATCGCTCGGCAAATGGGAAGTGTTGCGGAAATTAGCACCGCGATCTTCCAACGGGGATTGGCAGCAGCGGCCAGCAATCATCAACGTTTCGCACTGTTTTGCTTCGTGCGCGCGCAGATGCAGTTCCGCGAACTTAAAGATGAGTTTTACACCGCACAGTGTTTATTATGGCAAGCCTATTCAGAGGTTGATCTCACACGCTTCGCGGATGCGGAACAACATGCTCGTCAGGCCATCGCCTTGATGCGCCAAATAGGCGACGATGTTAATCTGGCACGGGCGCTTCTTACCTTGGGCGCG
>CAIVEA010000827.1 GCA_903904765.1 uncultured Chloroflexota bacterium | reverse complement strand
TCTCTTTTTCCAACGGCAGCTAGTATAACATGCCGTTTTCATGCTTGACAAGACACAGTAGAACGCGCCTACGCGCACCCTACTGCGCCCCAATTATCCGGCTGGCGTACTCTCCGGGGTTCTTTCCACCCCTTCGATAGCGCCTACTTCGCCTGTCACTTCCAGCCCGACCGGAGCGACCAATTCGACAGTCGCCTCGCTGCTGACCTCCGGTTGTGCGTTCCCGTCGCTCTGCGAAGGGATGGGCGCGGGCGGCTGATAAGGCGCGAACCGCAGCAAGCGCCCCACCCCCGCATCAGAAACGATTAAGTTCCCCGCCGAGTCCAGCGCCACGCCGCCCACGCTGGAGAACTGCGTCAGATCAGGCGTAGTCTCCCGTGCCAACTGTCCGAACGAAGCCACACAGTTGCCGAGCGTATCATAGATCAGCACACGCCCCGCATCCGGGTCAGTGATGTAGATGAGGTTGAGTACCGAGTCCACCGCCAAGTACGGGCGGTTGCCCAAGTCCTCTGCCCAACCACGCACGCGGAAGCTGTTCGACGACACGCCATCCGCAGAGGTGAACATGCTGGCGGGCTGCCCATCCAACGTGAATACTGAAATGCGACGATTCCACGTATCCGCCACATACAGCAGACCGCTGGAGGTGATCGCCAAGCCTGCGGGTTCGTCCAACTGCCCCACGCTACTGCCCGCGCTACCGATGTCACGCAGATACGCGCCATCTTTGGTGTACACACGGATACGCTTGTTACCCGTGTCGGAGACATACACGCGCTCGTCGCTATCCACCGCCACCGAACGCGGCCCCCAGAAGGCATCCAACGGTTGCGCCGGAGCCGCTGCCCCGAACTCACCACGCTGTCCCCATCCGGTCATGTACTCGCCCTGCGGCGTGAACACCTGTACGCGGTAGTTCCATGTATCAGCCACGTACACATTCCCGCTGTGACCGACAGCGATACCGCTAGGCCGTTCAAACTGCCCCGGCCCCGCGCCTTCTGAACCGAAGCTAAACGCGAAGCTACCATCGGGATTGTAAACCGAGACACGGTGGTTAAATTCTTCCGCCGTGTAGACCATCCCGCTGGGCGCAACTGCTACCGCACGCGGATGATTCAGCGCATTTGCGCCCGCGCTGTCGAACACCATCTCCGCCGGACGCGCTTCCCAGTTCGCCGTACACAGGTTCACTTCTTGCGCGTCGAGGGCGCTGGTGGCACTGCCATTCCCCACGCCTAGCGTCCACATCTGCGCGGCAATATCCTTACGCACAAACACGTACATGCTATCGCGCACAGGCCACTGAGTCAGCGAGAAATCGCGCCCTAGTGCCTGCCCGTAGGTGATGTAATCCCGCGACCACCAGATGTCAAACACACCTTGCCGGATTTGCGCGGCCTGCGGATTCACACCGCTGAAGTCAAAGAAGTCGTTCACACGCTGCGCCGTCAAACCGAAGTAATCCTGCATCGGCCACCACATGCGCGGATAATCGAAACGGTAGTAGCGGTCTTCCAGCATCCCTTCCACCGAAGCGCGATTCTCATCGCCCACGATGACCACCAGCGCATCTTCCATCGAGCGCGGGCTGGGCGTTTCACCGAGGAACACCGCGTTCTTGAAGTTGCGGAAGTACCACGCACCCGGCCACGAAATCTTGAAGTCATAGGCAAACTTCAAATCCATGCCGCCCGTGATACGCAGGCTCAAGGCTTCCAGTTCTTCGGTCACGCGCTTGTTGGCGGGTGCGCCATGCGCGTACACCAGATATTCCGTTGGCAGATCGTAGTTGATGAACGCCGCCATCCACGCCGAACGGAACGTGATGAAGCTCAATCCGAGGAAGGCTGCCGCTGCCACCATCATCCGCAGTTGCGCCCAACCACTGAAGGCGATCAAGCGCCGGATGGCGTACAGCACCCCTGCCGCGATCACAATCCCACCGAACCACTGGAAGGTGCGCGTCAGTTGCACGGTTTCGAGGCCGCCCACGCCACCGAACACGAACGGCGCGGCGATCTGTGCCAGCGCCACGAACAGCAGCGGCAGCAGTAACAGGTATTGCCAGCCGCGTTTGAAGAACGCCGCCCGGTCAATCCGGTCAAAATGACTGCCAAAGTACCACGCCGCGAGGAAGATCATCGGCAGGGTCATGTGCATGCCTAGCCACGGCATTTTTTCGCCCGCCAGCGTATAGGCGATCATGTTGAAGATCGCCCACCATGCCGTGAAGATCAGGAACGGCACTTCGCGCAGCCATTCCACCGTCTGACGCAGCGGCACAGGTGGCGGCGGTGGCAAGGGTTCGGCTTCCAGCGCCGGTTCACCACCTTCAGGCAACGGTTGCGTGAACATCTCCGGCGATGCCTCATCCGTCCTCACCAGCACATCGGCTGTCGGCGGAAGCGCGGCTTCCAAGCGGTTGCGGCGGAAGCGCCAGAACGCACCCATGCCTGTGACCATCGCCAGAATGCTGCCGATGATCGGCAAAAATTCGTAGAACGGCAACACCAGCAGCAGGTAGTAATACTGCGGCTGATTGCCGCGCCGGACAGCCTGCTGTTCCAGCCAGTAGCCCAAACTGCCAATCATGCCCGTGCCGATGCCGTTGATGTTGGTAAACACCGTCGTGAAGAAGAACACGAACAGCACATAGAAGATCGAAGCGCTAATCAGCCAGCGTTTGCGATTCCAGATCACACCCGCCACAACCCCCACCGCAATCGCGGGGATGACAGGCATAGCCGACAGTGCGATCTGAATGCCGTACTGCGAAGTATCGAACGTAAAGAACGGGATGGCCGCCTGCACCGCCGCTGCAATTTGCGGCATGGACATCGGGCTGGCGTTCATCATTTTCATGACGAATGGAGTCGCCCATGGCAGCACCAGCGTCGCCATC
>CAIVEA010000826.1 GCA_903904765.1 uncultured Chloroflexota bacterium | reverse complement strand
GGACGGCCACCATCCGCTCAGGATGGCTTCGTCCGGGTCAAGAGAGTCGGGAGGTCGCAGAGCACGCACCTTTGCGCCGCCGTGTCGGATGGATGCCGATACGCTTTGCACCCATTCCGCGCCAGCCTTATCCGGGTCGCGCAGCAGGACATACTCGAATTGGGGATGTTCGCTGAACCACCGATGCAGTTTTGCCGAGGGGCTGGCGCCGTTGGTGTACACCGCAACCGTATCGGCTTCGCGCCCAAGTTGGTGCAGCTTCTGGGCTGTAATGAGCATATCGAACAGCCCTTCCAGCACGATCAGGGTGCGGGTGGCGGGTGTGATGCGCCAGCTTCCCAGCGGTTGAATGCGATTGCCCCAGGTCTTGTGATTCTTCATTGGCATGAACGTCCGAGTCCCTTTTGGAATTTGGTCCTCAGGAATGTAGCGTACGTTCATCACCGTCGGGTGTGTCGGCGGGTCGGCATACACAACGCCACCCGCCCATGACCACGTACCATCGCGGCGTACCATCATCGATTGTTTTGCGGCTTCAAATATCTCACGATGGACTCTTGGAACGGGAATGCCATAGCCCAAGCCATAGACCAGGGCGGTGTAGGGGGTTACGCCACGCCCTGCAAGATACGACCATGCAGGCGAATGCTGCACAACCGAACGTGCTTCCGACACGGCTTCATCGAGCAGTTGGACCTGTGTCGGCGGGCGTTTCGGGCGTGTCGGTGCTGTTGCCGATACAGTTGGCTTCCACTGATCACCTCCTTGCGGGGCCCGACCCAGTTTGATTTGCAGGGATTTCAATGAGCTGCCACTGGCGCCGCAGCGCAGACACTTCCAGTATCCGCTGACCAGGTTGACGCCAAAGTTGGGCTGACCGCCCTCTCCCTCCCGACTCGCATCATTATGGAAGGGACACCAAAAGATGGCTCAGTTGCGATGATCCTCCACGCGAACCGCCGTTCCAAGGATCTCTTCGGCGGCGGACAGGATATTTTCCATGCGGTTTCCTACGACCTCCTTTTCTACGAACTATCTGCCCAGTAAATGGGCGATGGCAGCCAATACCACCGATAGCCAGTGATGGGGCTGGCTGGCGGCGATGGCGACCAGGATGAGAAGCATTGCAAAGGTTCTCATGATCCGTCTCCTTGATTGGATTGGTTAAATAGTTCCAGGGGGAGAGCATGATCACGCATCCGTGTCGTCCGGTGTGTCGGTATCTTTTCATTCCACCTCCACACTTGCCCAGCAAGGGGCGCTGGTATACACGGCTGCATCCTCATGGAGCAGTGTAACAATCGCGGAATACAGGTAGTCTCCCTGCTGTCGTCCGGCGGAGGCAGCGATGTTGATCGCTTTGCCGTTCACGATGATCAAACGTTGATACGCCTTGAGAGCAAATGGCGCGGAAATCTTGACTGTTTTTACGGTTGTGGTATCATCAGCTGTGAACATTTGTTTCACTTTTGAGATCGTCTGGCTGCAACCAGGCGATCTCCCTTTTTTTACCGGGC
>CAIVEA010000825.1 GCA_903904765.1 uncultured Chloroflexota bacterium | reverse complement strand
GCCTGTATATCGAGCCGAATGTGTGGATGTGCCACCGGCTGGCAGGGTAGCTGAATAAGCGCAGCGCCAGCGGCAGATGACCGGTATCGTTCATCGAGATCAGGCGCATCCGTCCGTCCGCTTCGATGGCGCAGCGCGTGATGCCGCACTGGTTGGTTTCCATATTCGTCCATGTGTCCGCCGGAACGCCCAGCGTTTTGCACACGAAATAGCGGATGATGTTGCCATGACACACCACCACCTCGTGCGGGAAATCCTCCTGCACGGGGGACGGGCAGAATAAACGGTTGAAAGCTTCATCCGCCACCGCCCGCGTTTCCTCAACATGTTCCCGTGTCAGCTTGGGGCGGTGCATGGCGAAGAAATAAGCATCACGGGCGGGGATGGCGGGGATGAGTTCGACCAGTTCCGGCACGATTTGCGGTTGGATTCCCGTCAGGCGTTCGCACACGATGGCGGCGGTTTCCTGCGCCCGCTGCCACGGGCTGGTGTACACGCTGCGGATGGGCAGCATACTCAATGCCGCCGCTGTTGCTTCCGCTTGTTCACGCCCGATTCCGGTCAGGCTGCCGCCCAACTCCTCCTGCGATTCGATGTCATACTGCCCGTGTCGTACCAGATACAGATAGCGGATGCCCATACGTCCTCGTCATGCTCCCACATCATCAGCACAGCGCACCTGCACCAACCGGAACTCCGGCAGCAGCAGCCCGCTGAGCCAACCACCATAGATACAACGTGAGTCTAACCCATAAACGCGCTCTCGATAATTTAGAACCTGCTGCTGCCCCGTGTAATCGCGGTGTCCGACGATCAGTGGTTTTTCGCCATCGTAATGCTCGTACCACGGCCACGCGCAGCGTTCGCGCACCAGCATCTCGCCGGCCTGTGTGCCGACCAGCACTTGCTCCGGCTGTTTTACGAGAGGGACACCCGGCAGGAAGAAGCCATGCACGAGCAGCGCCTCCGGTAGGTCGAGGTACACGGGCAGCGCAGCCATCCACAACAGCGCCGCCGGATAATCGGCCTCCCCGATCTGGGCGCGGGTTTCGATCAGTCCGTCGGCGGCGGGGGTTGCGCCGCCGCCGCTGCGGATATGCTTGCGCTCGTGGTTGCCCATGATGGCGCGGGCGCGGGGCGTGGTGCGGAAGAAGCGCAGCACTGCCGCCGAGTCCGTCCCCCGGTCTACCAGATCGCCTATCGAGATAATCTCATCCTCGTCGCCCAAGCCCGCTTTGTCCAGCAGCGCATTCAGCGAACGCCAGCAACCGTGTATATCCCCGATCACCAACCGCCGCACACCCACACTCCCCCTTGCTCAGGCCAGTAGGCTCACCCAACGCTGTTCGTCCAGCCCCAAGCGCCGTTTATCCGCACCGCGCGCCAGCCCGCGCCCGCGTTCCAGCGCCGCGCTCAGGGGTGGGGTGCTCAATTCCGGTTGCAGTTCCTTCAGGATGGCCTCGGCCTTGTTCCGCGCTTCCTGCGGGGAGGCGTAATGGTTCAGCACCAGCCCGATCATTTCAAGGCTGCGCTCCTTCTGGCCTTCCCGCGCCAGCAGCGCCGCGATCCCCGACAGAATCCACAGCGTCAGCGGCGTATCGCGCACGCCGGATGCGGCGGTGAAAGCTTCGTACAACCGCTGCCGCGCCTCCGCAAAATCAGCCTGCGCCACCGCCGCATCACCCAGCCCGCCCAGCGCGAGGATGATTCCGGTGCGGTTGTCGAAGGTGCGGTAAATGTCGAGGCTGGCCTGATAATGGGCGGTGGCGTTGCCGATGTCGTGCAGCGTCAGTTCCACCTCACCGAGGAAGTATAGCGAACGCGCCACACCGCGCTGGTTGCCCTCTTTGCGGTTCATCACCAGCCCTTTTTCGATCAAGCTGCGGGCGGCGGCGGGGTCGCCCCATGCGCGTTTGACCGCCCCCTGATTGAGCAGCACATTGGCGATTTCGACAGGTTGATTAATCCCCTGCGCGATCTGCATGGACTCGTCCAGATAGCGCCACGCCACCTCGTACTGCCCTTGCAGACGGGCGATCAGCGCCAGTTCTTCGAGGCCAGAACCGATGCCGATGGGATAGCGAATTTCCCGCGAGATGGCAACTGTTTCCCTGAAGATGTTCTTGGCAGCTTCGTATTCGCCCTCCAGACGGGCAAGGCTGCCGAGGCCGTACAGCGTGGAGGCCACACCTGCGCGGTTGCCGATCTCGCGGTAGAGGGTGAGCGCGTCCGTCAAATACTGCCGCGCCTCGTCATGCTGACCGAGCGTGCGGAAAATAATGCCCAGATTGGCGAGTGGGCTGGCGATTCCGGCGCGATTGCCCGCCGCCCGGAACTGCGCCAGACTCGCTTCGAGGTCGTCCCGCGCTTCTTCGTAGCGCCCTAGCTCGGCTTTCACCAGACCGAGGTTGTTCAGCGCCCCGGCAGTACGCGCCGCGTCGCCAATCGCGCTGGCAATGGTCATGCTCTCCTGATAGCGGGCGATGGCATCGGCGTGCTTGCCTTCCAGATGCGCCATTGCGCCCAGCCCGTTCAGCGCCCATGCGATGCCGCGCTGGTCGCCACTAGCGCGTGCGATTTCCAGCGATTGCTGGAAGTAGGCTACGCCCTCGTCATACTGGCGCATGATGGAGCCGAGCAACCAGCCCAACTCGTACAACACGCGCACGATGCCCGCTTTGTCGCCCACCTGCTCGAACAGTTTCAGGCTTTCGGCGTACAACTGCTGCGCCTGCACATAATCGCTCAAACTGCGGTAGGCCTGCCCCAGCAGCGATTTCAACTGCGCTTCAAACAGGAGCGCCTGCTCCACATGCTCCTCTGCCAGCAGGTTCAGGGCGCGTACCGCCAGCGCACTCGCCTCGCGGTAGGCGCTGATGTTCAGCGCCAGTTCAGCGGCGCGGACGAGGTAGCTCAGAGCGCGCTGCGGTTGTCCGGCGCGGTCATAATGGTCGGCGATCAGGCTGGCGTATTCGGCGGCGCGGTCGCCACTTTGCTGGATCAGCCAGTCAGCGGTCTGTGCGTGGTACACCCGCCGCAGACGGCGCAGTACGCTCTCGTAGGTCACTTCGCGCAGGATGCTGTGCCGGAAGATGTACTCCTGCGTTCCGGCGAAGGCCGTTTGTTCGCGGGCGCGGATTAGATCACGCGCTTTGAGCGACTCCAGCGTTTCCCACAGGTCGGGGACAGGTTGTTCGCCTTCAGCATGTAAGAACGACACCGCGCTATCCCAGAAGATGCGCCCGATGACCGATGCCCGCTGGAGCAGGGTGCGTTCGGCGGGGGGTAGCGCGTCCAACCGCGCCTGCAATACGCCCGTGAGCGTGGGCGGGATGCGTGCCTCTTGCAGGCGTGACGGGTCAATATGCCACGTCTCATCTCCCTTCACGATCACGCTGTCCTCGATCATCATTTTGATGACTTCTTCCACGTAGAACGGGTTGCCCTCGGCGGTGGTGACAATGGTCTCCACCAGCGAGTCCGGCGTGTTCTCCACGCGGCACAGGATGTCGCACACCAGTTCCCGCGCCCCGTCCGGCGTGAGAGGTTCTAGCTCGATGTAGGTATGGAACTCGTCCTGATCGCCCCACGGCAGCGAACGGCGCTCCAGCAGGGAGGTGCGGGCGATACACACAATCAGCAAGCGCAGGCCGCGCTTCATGCGGACAAGCTGGTTGAGCAGGTTGAACGATTTGTCGTCCGACCAGTGCAGGTCGTCCAGCAGCATGACGGTGGGCGTTTTCTCGGCAGCCTTGCCGAAGAACTCGGTGATGTAGTACAGCCCGAACTGCGTGAGCTGATGCGGTTCTTCGCCCACCAGATGCGGGCTGGCGGAGAAATCGAAACCGAGCAGGTTGCCGATGATATGTGCTTTACGGGCGCTGTCCTGCCCCATGAAGCCGGCGATTCCGCGTTCCAGTTTGTTCCAGACGGTAGCGGCGCTGTCGCTGTCCTGAATGCCGAAGCGGAAGGCGAACACGTTGCGGAATAGCGCGTAAGGGGTGTGCGCCATCTCCGGCGTGGCGCGGCCTGTGAAGTGCAGCACGCTTTCCGGGCGGTCATCCACCCACGCATCGAACTCCCGCAGCAGGCGCGATTTGCCTACGCCCGGTTCGCCCACGATGCTCACGATCTGCGTTTCGCTCTCGTCCACCGCCCACTCGAAAGCGCGTTGCATCCGCAGCAGTTCGGCCTCGCGCCCGACCATGCGCGTCTGGATGCCTTCTACGCCGCGTGTGTTCACGCGGAAGGTGTGCGGCTTCTCGCGCTCCACCAGATAACCCTGCACCGGCTCGGTTTTGCCTTTCAAGCGCAGCGGCTCCAGCGTTCGCGTTTCAAACAGGCCGCGCACATGGCGGTAGGTATCGTGCGAAATCAGGATTCCATCCGGCGGGGCGGCGCTCTGCAACCGTGCCGCAAGGTTGATGGCATCGCCCATCGCCGTCCACTCCGAACCGGATGCGCCGCCCACTTCACCCAGCGCCACCAGCCCGGTATTGATGCCCACGCGCACTGCGAAACCTTTTTCGCTCCAGCGTTCTTCCACCGTGCAGGCGTAATGATGCGCCGCCCGCACAATCGCCAGCCCGCAGCGCACTGCCCGCAGCGCGTCGTCCTCGCGGGAGACAGGTGCGCCGAAGAAGGCCAGCAAACCGTCGCCCATTAGCCGCGCCACCGTGCCGCCATATTCGCCAACGGCATCGGTATAGGCGCGGAGTGCGCCATCCATGATTTCCAGCACATCTTCGGGGTCTAGCCGTTCGGAGAGGGCGGTGGAGGCCACCGTGTCGGCAAAGAGGATGCTGACCAGTTTGCGCTGTTCAGGGGGCGCAGCCTGCTCTTGCAGTTCGGCGAGTTTTTCGCGCAGAACCGCAATCGTGGCTTCTACCACCCCATCGCCCAATGTCGCCCGCAGGGATT
>CAIVEA010000824.1 GCA_903904765.1 uncultured Chloroflexota bacterium | reverse complement strand
CGGGTTGTGGTGCAATGATTTCTGAAACACTCATCCAGCAGGCCGCGCAGCACCTGCGTGCCAGCCAACGCTTGTTGATTTTGACAGGCGCGGGCATCAGCAGCGAGTCGGGCGTGCCGACCTTCCGCGACTCGCTGGATGGCCTGTGGTCGCGTTACGATCCGGCGCAACTGGCGACACCGGATGCCTTCCGGCGCGACCCGACGCTGGTCTGGTCGTGGTACGCCTACCGCCGCGCAGCCGTGCGCCGCGCACAACCCAATCCCGGTCATCATGCGCTGACGGAAATCCAGCGCCGCCTGCCGGGAACGGTACTGGTGACGCAAAATGTGGACGATCTGCACGAACGGGCGGGCAGTTCTGCGCCGCTGCATCTGCATGGGAATATTGTCGCCAGCAAATGTGCCGCTGCCTGTCGGGGTGAACCCACCTATATTGATCTGCCCGTCGAGGTGGCGGAGGCCGAAACCGCACCCCCGCCCTGTCCGCACTGCGGCGCACCCGCCCGCCCGGATGTGGTGTGGTTTGGCGAAATGTTACCCGCCGCTGTGCTGGATGCCGCGCACCACGCCGCTGCCCGCGCTGATGTGTGCCTCGTGGTCGGCACATCGGGCGTGGTCTATCCGGCGGCACAACTGCCCGCCGAGGCGAAACGGGCGGGGGCAATCATCATCGAAGTGAATCCGGTGGAGAGCGCCATCACGCCCTACGCCGATCTCTGGTTGGGCGCAAAAGCGGGCGAACTGCTGCCGCGCCTTGTGGAGGCGCTGTGAACCGCCGCTGGCTTGTCGTACTACTGCTACTTTTGGCCTTCGCACCCCGCACCCGCGCCGCCCTGAACGGGGTGCAGGTGTTCTTGCAGCGCGAAACGGGCGCAGATGGAGCTGACCAACTCACGTTCATCAACCCACTGACGGGCGAACCGCTGACGGTGGATGTGCGCGGCGAACGCTACACCCTTGCTGGCGACTCGGTGTTGTACTTCGACCCTTCGAGCAACGCGCTGCGGCAAGCCTTCCCGGATGGCTCGCTCCGCGCTCACCCCTTCATCCAACCGGGGCCGAACACCCGCCGCTTAGACTGGGTGCTTTCGCCTGATTTCAGCCGCATCGCGTGGACACTGACCGAAGGCCAGTCCGACAGCCTGACCACGCTCACCACCGTTGCTTTCCTGAACGGCACGAACCCGCGCCCCATCCTGACCGATGGCCCACGCAACGGCATCCGCGCCCTTCCGGTGGCTTTTAGCGCCGATAGCACGGTGCTGTACATGGATTTTCAGCCGGACGGCATCGGCGATTACACACCCTATCCGCAATATGCTGGCATGATCGCGGTGGACATCGGCACGGGTGCATGGGACTATCTGCCGGATGAGCCGAGCTGTTTCTGTGGCGCGGGCTTCGGCGCGGGCTATTTCGCCCGTTTGAAGGTGAACGACGCACTGACCGGATTCGATCTGCATCTGTACAATCTGGCGGGTCAGGTGCATCAGGTCATTCCGGCACAGGTGCTGCGCGATTATACGCAGGCCGGGTCAGTGCTGATCTCGCCGGATGGCCGGCAAGCGGTGTATGTGCTGGCGCAGGTGCGCGATTTCGGCAGGCCGGGGCAGTCGGTACGGACGATGTTCATGGGCGCGGATTTGCAGACGCTCACCCAGTCACCCCTGACCGATCCCGTCAGCACCTATCTGGAACCGCTGGCATGGACGGAGGACAACAGCGCCGTGATTTTCACCAGCCGCCAAACCGATGGCACATGGAAAATCTATCCGGCGCAAGGCCGTCTGGAAAAAGTATCCGAAGCCACTCTGCTGGGGACACTCCCCGGCTGAAACACGATGCCCACAGGATAGGAAAGGATGATGCGGTGAGCAGCAAACTGAACGACGACTTACTCGAATCGTTTATCAGCACCTTTTACGGCTACGGTGAGTTCGGCTCGCGGGTGCTGCCTTCCATCTGGTTCGTGGGGATTGAAGAAAGCGGCGGCGAGGAGATGTCCGATGTCCGCAAGCACCTCGAATTGTGGTCGGCACGGGGTGGCGAGGCGCTAGAAGACCTGCGCGAGTACCATCTGGCGCGGGGCGAAACCGCACATTTCCAGTCGCCAGTGAGCTTACAGCCGGTATGGGGCAAACTGGTACGCTTGTTTCTGGCGCTGAACCACCCCGGCGCGCCAGCTTCACTGGACGATGTGAAACGCTACCAGAGCGAGGTATTCGGGCGGCGCGGCGGCGAAACGGCGCTGCTGGAACTGTTCCCGCTGCCCTCGCCCTCGCTGCGGACGTGGCTTTATCCCAAATATACCAAACTGGAATATCTGCAAACACGCTCGACCTATGCCGAAACGATTGGCGGGGTACGGGCAGCCAACCTCAGCCGTCAAATTCGCACGCTGCGCCCGCGTGTGGTCATCTTCTACGGGGTGGCGGCGGCGCAATGGTGGGCGAATATCGCCGTGCAGGCCTTCCAGCCGGATGAAAAGATCGAAAGCCTGTGGACGGCACGCACCGAACACACGTTGTTCACCATCGTCCGCCATCCGGTTTCACGCGGGGCGACGAACGAATATTTCTATAATGCAGGTGTGCGGCTGAACGCGCTCCTCGCCCGCTAATGTTAAGGCAAACACATCCCGAAGTTTGGTCTTCGGTGGGGACAGCCGACGTGCCGTCCCTTTTTCCGTTTTGCGACTGAATGTGTTTTGACTTTAGGGCAAGGCGCGGATGCGGGCGATCAGCGTCGAGGTGCTGTGATCGGGCAGGTAGTCAATCAGCGCCACCACGCCGCCATAAGATTCCACTGTTGGGCGCTCCGGCAGGACTTTGTGGGCGTAATCGCCGCCTTTCACATACACATCTGGCTTCAGCGCCCGCAACAGGCCATCGGCGGTATCATCCTCAAACACAATGACCGCGCTCACGGGCAGCAGCGCCGCCAGCAGGCGGGCGCGTTCGGCGGCTGGAACCAGCGGGCGGCCTTCCCCTTTCAGGCGGCGCGTGCTTTCATCCCCGTTCAGGCCGAGGAACAGCGCATCGCCCAGCGCCCGCGCTTTCTCCAGATAATCCAGATGCCCCACATGCAGCAGGTCAAAATGACCGTTGGTGAACACCACACGGCGACCAGCCGCCCGCAGCGCATCGCGTTCGGCGGCGGCGGCGACCAGTGTGAAAATGTGGCCCATCGTGCTATTCTCCCGATTGACGTTTGTACATATTTTTCATACTCTCTAGCATATTTCACTCTACCTGCATTTGTTTGGAAGCCGCAAGGCGCAATCTGATAGCATAATGGGCGAAGGAAAGGGATCTTCCAATGCCAAAAACCGTCATTGTTCTGCCAACCTATAACGAAAAAGAAAACCTGTCGCAGATGCTCACCGCGCTAATGGCGCTTCCGGTGGAAAACCTGAACGTCCTCGTGGTGGATGACAACTCGCCTGATGGAACCGGACAGATTGCGGACGAGTGGGCAGCGCGGGAACCGCGTGTCACCGTGTTGCACCGCACCCAGAAGCAAGGCTTGGGGCCGGCCTATGTGGCGGGCTTCAAACAGGCGCTACGGATTGATGCGGAATACATCATCCAGATGGACTGCGATTTTTCGCACCAGCCTAAATACATTCCCGAACTGATCGCCGCTGCCGCTAACGCCGACATGGTAATCGGGTCGCGCTATGTGAAGGGTGGCAGCGTGGATGAAACGTGGGGCTGGTTCCGTAAGGCGCTGAGTGGCTTCGCCAATTCCGTCTACGTCCCTACCATCCTCGGTATGCCCATGCGCGACGCGACGGGCGGCTTCCGTCTGTGGAAGCGCAATACCCTGATCGGACTCGATTTGGAACGCATCAAGAGCAACGGCTATGTGTTTCAGGTGGAATTGACGTATATCACGCATCGGTTGGGCTTCAAAGTGGTCGAAGTGCCGATCTACTTCCCGGATCGCAAGATGGGACAGTCCAAATTGGATTTCCGCATCCAGCGCGAAGCTGCGCTGCGCGTGTGGGAGATTCGCTCCCGCCATCGCGGGCTGACCCCGCAAGACCGCCGCACCACCGCCTACGCTTAGGAAACCTTCCTCGCCCCTGCCCCCGAATGGGGGCAGTTTTTGGGGCGAGCGTTTTTTCGTCGGGGCATGGCCTGTCATTGTTTGCCGCACACAGGCGGATAGCACGGATGTTATCCCTACGAAAAGCGGCACATTTCACCCCTTCACCCCTTTCATAACAAAAACATCCTTGAAAAGGGAAAAAGGGTGATTTGGGGGTCGCCGCGTGTTTATGCCTCGACCAGCGCCGCCTCAATCGCCGCCAGTTCATCCGTGCTGAATGCCAGCTTGCGAATGGTCGCGGCGCAATCTTCGACTTGTTGCACCGAACTCGTGCCGATGAGGGCAGAAGTGGCAGCAGGGTGACGCAGCACCCATGCCAGCGCCATCTGCGCCAGCGTTTGTCCGCGTTGCTGTGCAATGTCGTTCAAGCGGCGCACCCGCACCAGCGCCGCATCGGTGACGTGTTCCGGGCGCAGGAATACGCCGGATTTGATCGCCCGCGAATCTTCCGGCAACCCGCCTAAATAGCGGTTAGTGAGCAGCCCCTGTGCCAGCGGCGAGAAGAAGATCAACCCCACGCCTTCTGCCGCCGCCGTATCCAGCAGTGCCGGTTCCACCCAGCGGTCAAACAGGTTGTACACCACCTGATTAATCAGGCAGGGTGTCCCCAGTTCGCGCAGGATGCGGGCGGCGCGGCGCGTTTCCTCGGCATCGTAGTTGGAGATGCCCACATACAACGCCTTCCCCTGCCGCACAATATGATCGAGGGCGGACATGGTTTCTTCCAGCGGGGTGTCGGGGTCGGGACGGTGGTGGTAGAAAATGTCCACATAATCCAGCCCCATGCGGCGCAAACTCTGATCGAGACTGGCGACCAGATACTTGCGCGACCCCCATTCGCCATACGGCCCCGGCCACATGCGGTAGCCGGCTTTGGTGGAAATCACCAGTTCGTCGCGGTAGGGGCGAAAATCTTGCCGGAATAGGTGTCCAAAGGTTTCTTCGGCAGAGCCGGGGGGCGGCCCATAGTTGTTGGCGAGATCGAAATGGTTAATCCCCAGATCGAAGGCACGGCGCAGCATGGCGCGGCTATTCTCCTGCCTATCCACGCCACCGAAGTTGTGCCACAGCCCCAGCGCGATCACGGGCAGGTGCAAGCCGCTGCGCCCGCTGCGGCGGTAGTGCATAGTGTCGTAACGTAAAACTGCTGCTGAATAAGGGTCGTGCATCGCCAATGTCCTTTGTGATCTAGAGTGTCGACAGGTTCAAACGGAATCAGGGTGCGGGGCGCGGCGGCAACGTGCCGAGCAGTAGCAACGCATACCCGCCGTGCGTATCCCCCGAACGACTGGTCATCACTAAACCCATCGTGTCGGGCGTGCCGGGCGTTAAGATCAACCCTGCGTCGGAGCGATCTCCACGCAAGGTTGTGCCGCTATTTTCATGCAAAGTGATGCTCATGCCCGCCAACGACGGCACATCGCCGCAATCACCGCGTCCGGCATCGTCGCAGGTCTGGTCGGTGTCGCTGCGCGTCAGGAATGGGTCTAGGCGGCTGTTCTGCGCGGCGATCATATACACGGTCAAACTGGTATTTTTGGCTGCCAGCGGGCCGATGCGTACTTCGACTAAATCCTCGTCGGTCTTTGGCTCGATGCTGAAGCCTTCGAGTACTGCGAAATAGCGCCCCGGCGAACCGTCGCGGCTGGCAATCGTCAGCGTAATCACGCCCATGCCGTCCGCGCCCGTCAGCAAAAGCTGCGACACCGTGTTCAGCGTGTCCGCCGTAATGGTGTGTACTTCGGTTTCGCCCGGTAAAGTGAAGGTGTCATTCTCGGTCTGACGGGCATCGGTATTGCACAGTTCAAATGGTTTGTCTTGATCTTTGGTCTGAAACTGCACGCGGATGACGGGTTGGAAACCGTCCAGTCCGTAAACGGTGATGCGGTGCGAAAGGCCATCCACCGGGTCTTCGCTCAGGCGCAAGGTGGCAGCGGTGGTCGCTTCGTAATCCGAGCAGCGGAAGGTGACATCTTGCAGCGGGTTAACCGTCTGGGCGGGTGGGTTCGCCCGCCGCACTCGCAGCACATAAGTGCCGGTAGTGTTGCCGTCGGCGTTGCCAGCGCGGGTGGTGACGATGGTGTACTGTCCGGTGGTGGGGATGGTGTATTCGAGCGTGATGGCGCTGTTGGCCTCGCCCGCATCAGATTTTGCGACCAGATCGCCCGAACTGTTCAGGATGCCCAGTAGCGGTTCGAGTCCATCCATCGCGCCCATATCTACCACGACCTGATCGCCAGCGGTGGCTTGTAGCGTCCACCAGTCCCAGAACGCTTTGGCAGTGAGCGTTTCCTCCACCATATCGTCATAGCCGATGTCCAACACGCTCGGCGTATCATTGTCCTGTGCCGCCGCTGGCAACCTCGCCGCCAGCATCAGCAACACGATCAGCGCACGCAATATCTTCATAAGTCTTAGCCTATCTTTCACCCTCACCCTTTATCCCTCTCCCTCAGGGTGAGGGACTTTCGGAAAAACGATTCCGGTTTGCGCCCCTTCGCCTTGAGGGAGAGTGGGAATGGGGATGACTAGCTCGGTGTGTTCTCGGTGGAGTCCGAATCGTCGGTTTGCTGGCGCTGTTCCTTCGCTTTGCGCTCGGTTTCGCCCATACCGGGATGCCATTCGTCCGGCAGCGCCCCCGCCATGCGTGTGACGACCAACCCGCCCAGATCACGAGCGATATGTTCGATCAACTTGGGCTGCACCCATACAGCGGTATCCACCTGCACAGCACGCGCCCCGGCATCCATAAAATCGCGGGCATCTTGCTGGCTGTGAATGCCGCCCGCCCCGATCACCGGAATATCCACCGCTTTCGCCAGTTGGTTCACCAACCGCAACGCCGCCGGCTTGGCAGTGGGGCCATAGATGCGCCCATCCACCATGCGCCCGTTGAGGGGCGAACGTGCCACACCACGCGGAGGCGCACAGGCTACCACCGCACCCGCCCCGCCGTTCGCCACCGCCAGCGCCAGTTCCAGCGCGTTCTGCGAAGGAATGCGTGCCAACACTGGCTTTTCGGTATTGCGAACCGCTGCGGCAATCACCTGTTCGGCGGTCTGCGGTTCGATGTCATCGTTCAGGCCGATCTCCAGCGCGTCCACTGCATTTTCGGCATCGGCGCGGCTGGCGCATTTGCGGACATGTTCCAGCGTAGTGGCGATCACATGCAAAATCACGGGCATGGGCATACTGTTCCACAGGCTGCGGTAGCGCCCCATTACCTTGCTAATGCCGGGGTTGGGCAAGCCTGTGTGCAGCAGCACGCCCGCATCCAGCGGCACAACCCGCGCACCGTTGGCGGGTGAGCGTGGCGTATACGACACGGGCGCGGTGACGAATGCGCCCAGCTTTTCGTACTGAATCAAATCACGGTATACGTCCCCATAGCCCAGAACGCCCGCCATCGGCATCACCGGCGACTCCACGATCAGGCTGGATTTGTCCGGGCGAGTGATCTCGAATGCCATGCTGGAGTCCTCGTGCTTCTACTTCAATAAGGCGCAGGCAGCGCCACTGTGCTTAGATCAATGGCCGGGCCTTCGGTGCAAATCAGCGCGGTTTCGTTCTGCTTCAGCGGCAGCATACAGGCTGTGCATGCGCCCGCCCCGCAGGGCAGCGGCGGTTGAAACACACCGAACAGATAGTTGGCGGGCATTTCGGCGCGGGATTCTTTGAAGATGCGCCAGATGGTATTCATGCGCCCCATCTCGTCGTCCCCCGCCACCGCCGCGAACACTTGATCCGCCCAACCGAGCGTCATCACGCGGTTCGGCCATGTCAGATCGTCATCAGCGGCCACCACTTCCACTTCGGGCGGGATATGGGCGGTGGGGTAGTTAGAGGCGCTGCCAGCCAGCACCAGCGTGACCGCGATCTTATTCGCCAGCAGCGTTTGTAGCGCCATGATGAAAGGCGAGGGCGGCGTGTTATCCGCAATCATCAGCACATTGCGTAGCGTGCGCTTATAGCGGAACGGTTGCCCGATAATCCCCAGCAGCGAAACGACCTCCCCCGGCTCGTACACTTCTGCGCCGGAACGCTCCACGATCAGCGTTTGATTGATGGTTGCCACAGGCCACCACTGTTCGCGCAAATACGGGTCCCAACGTTCGGGCAGGCGGCGCGCCAACAGCGATTGTCCGGCGCGAATGTCGGTATGGAACGCATCCACCGCCAGATGCAGCCACTGGTAATGCTCATTCAGGCGGGTGACTCGTTCGATGATGGCACGGATTTCTTTCATCGCGTTTTCCATATCGGTGAAACCTATGGCGCATTGTAGCCCGAAACGGGTCTGTGCGCCTAGTCGGATGCCATCGAAAGTTCTTAACAATTCAACGTGCCGTAGCAGATGCACATGTCTCACCCTAGAAGCAGGGCGATTGTGCATTTTTACGCAAGAAACAGGCGAAAATCCAGACAAAATCCGGCATTTTGCTCTATTGCATTTGCCAGATAATTCCGCTAGAATTTGTTAAATAAAGTTTAACGATCTGTTAAGCCTCATCCCTGTTGAGTGCTTTTATAGGAAAGGGGTATGCTGCCGATGAACACCGCTAACGCCCGTCACATCGTCATGAAAATCGCGGAGTTGATCGAATTGACGAGCATATTCCAAACGCGCTATGGACGCGGCTATCATCTGAAACCGGGCGGCCCGCAGGACGCATGGGCGCTGCATCAGGCCATTTTCGACCAGCAGCGGGACATCGCGCTCTTGCTCGATCTGGACGTACTCGAAAACCCGTCGCAGGTCATTAGCACATGGTGGAAGTGGCAGGAAACGCTGGACTCCGGCGTGGCGGCGCTGCTGGCGCAGGAAGCCTGCCATCTGATCGCCTGCTGTGCCAGCTTTGAAGCGAACCCGATGGGGACATGCTCGTTAGCGGTCATTGCCGCTCAACGCGCCATCGCCAGCGGTCTGCACCCCTCCAGCCGCATGATTGCCATGCAAGAATTGGCTCCGGCTCGCGCTTCATAACCCTAACCCGCGCCTCTATAAACCGCGAACCCGCGCACCAACGCGGGTTTTTTTGTTGGCACGAGCATGAATATTTACGAAATTCAAGGTAAATTTAGCGAGTATCCATAAGTGTTTCTAACTTCTTTGTCACATAACGCTGAAATTAATGTTATAAGTAGGCATTTGTGGTTTAATGATTGAAGTAAACATAAGCAGGGTGATGGTTTTATCCTGCGATCCCACAGGATTTGTTTCTATTGTTATGAACAAAAATATGAACACATGCTTTTATTACAACATTTCGCTTAAAATTCATATATTCTGTGTCAATTCTTGAGGCAATCGTGAAAATTCGCGTTAAAATAGGTTGAGAAACCATTATATAGGCTGAAATACTTTGCCTGCGAACTCATGGATAACGCTATGACGGGCCAGCGCCCAACAACTGTGCTTTCCATCTCACCCACCGCTATGACCAGCGTCGAGGCCATTAGCGAGGCTCAGTTTCGTTTGGTGGCGGAACACATGGAAGCCATCCTGTTCCTGATGCGTGATAACCGCTTGGTATACGCCAATCATCATCTCGAAACAGTCAGCGGTTACAGTCAGGCCGAACTCGCCAGCATAGACCTGTATGATTTGCTCATCCCCGAAGATGCCGAGCGCGTCCGTGCTGCGGTGGAGGCCAACCGCCAGCTTTCGCCCCGCCCTTCATCCCGCTTCGAGTTTCGCATCCGCCGCAAAGATGGTGCACTGCGCTGGATTGACTTGAGCGTGAAATATATTGTGCTGGATGACACGCCCACCAGCCTCATCACAGCGGTGGACATCACTGACTCCAAAGAGACGAGCGAAGCGCTGCGGAAATCCGAAGACCGCTACCGCAGCGTGGTGGATAAACAACTTGAGCTGGTATCACGCTGCACGCCGGATACCATCGTCACCTTTGCCAACGAAGCCTACTGCCGCTATTTCGGTGTTGGGCGGGACGAAATCATCGGCAAGAGCTTCCTGAATCTGGTGCTGGATGCCGATCGCTCCGCCATTCTGGAGCATTTCAAACGGGTGGCGGAAGGCGGTGTGCCGTTCTTATACGAACATCGGGTGGTGCTGCCATCAGGCGAGGTGCGCTGGCAGGAGTGGACGGATTACCCCATCATCGAACGCGATGGTACGGTGAGCGAGTTCCAGTCGGTAGGGCGCGACATCACCGAGCGCAAGCAGGCCGAAGTCGAGCGCGACCAGTACATTAACTGGCTGGAAATCATTCAGCGCGTGGATGCGGAATTGACACAGGTACTCAGTTTCGATTATGTGCTGAAGATCGCTATGGATGCCGCCATTCGCCTGAGCCGCGCCAGCGCCGGGGCGATTCACATGGTCGAACATAATCAGATGTGGGTGGCGCACGTCATCGGCAATTACCCCAGCTCGATGATCGGGATGCGTATCCCCATTAGCAAAGGGCTGATCGGGCGCGTCGTCCGCAGCGGGAAAGCCGAACTGGTCAAAGATGTCATGCTCGACCCGGAATATATCCGCAATGTGACGGATACTGTCGCGCAAATCAGCGTACCTCTCATTGCGGCGGATCGGTTGATGGGCGTGATGAACGTTCAGACCAACCAGCGTGACACTTTTACGCCGCAAATTTTCGACCTGATTAAGCTACTGGCGGCGCGGGTGGCTTCGGCGCTGGATAACGCCCGTTTGTACGATGTGTCGCAGCAGCAGTTGGCCGAACTGCAAGGGCTGTACCAGCAGGTGAGTTCGCTGGAACAACTCAAGACGCAGGTCATCCGCGTGGCGGCACATGATCTGCGTAACCCGCTGGGCGTGATCTCCGGCTACATCCAACTGCTGGAAATTGAACTGGACGAGAAGCTCGATTCTCGCCAGAAAGACTATATCGGCATCATCCGGCAGGCGACTGACCGGATTGACAAAATTACCCGCGATATCCTGACGATGGAGCGCATGGGCGCGGCGCAGGAACTGCCGATGGAACATCTGGACTTGCGGACGATTGTGCTGGCGGTGTGCGATTCGCTGCGTCCGCAAGCGCGGGATAAGGCGCTAGACCTGCGTTTGCATGTGACGGATGCTCCGGTGAATATTCAAGGCAACCGCACGCTGCTGCACGAAACCGCCGACAACCTGATTAACAACGCTATCAAATACACCCCGAATGGTGGCACGATTGATGTCATCCTGCGTATGGAAGACAAGCTCGTGATTTTTGAAGTGAAGGATAGTGGCTACGGCATTCCCGACGACCAACAGGATAAGCTGTTCCAGCCGTTCTTCAGGGCGCAGTCCAAAGAAACGCGCGCCATCAAAGGTACAGGCTTGGGGCTGCACATTGTCAAAAGCATCATCGAACGGCATCAGGGGACATTGCGCTTCCACAGCATCTATGGCGCGGGCAGCACCTTCGGTTTCTCTCTGCCCTTAGTCAAGAAAGCCACGAACTCGAAAGCGCGTAAGATGACCAGCATACTTCCTAAAGTAGAATAAAACGACCGATGACCGACCCGCAACAGCCCACCGCCCCCAACCTCGCATTGATTCAACAGGTGCAACGCGCCCGCATGTTGCATGATGCACAGGCCACCCCTTCGGCGCTGGACGCGGGGTACTGGGTGGAATGCAAACCCGTCCCCGAAGTAGCACTGCCCACCGTTCGCGCTGGCGGTTGGATTGTTCTGACCACCCGCAGCCAGTCGGACTCACATTGGGCGCTCATCAAAGAGGCTACACTGACCGGACGGCTGGGCTACAAATCCAAGATCAGCACCTCACCCGCACCGGGGCAGGCCGATCCCGATGTGCGCTTGATCGTGGTACGCACCTGCGACGCAGACGACAGTGCGGATGTGGCACGGGTGCGGGCGGCGATCCTCGAACTGGGGCTAACCCCCAACCGCTACGTGCGCGGCTGATTCCGGCACTTTAATCCAACGCATACACGCGCAGTCGTTCCTGTAGTTTTTCGCGGTTGTGCGTCAGCATTTTGGCGTACAACCCTTGCAAGCGGTGGCGCACGTTCGATAGGCTGGTTCCGGTTTCGTCCATCATCTGCTCGTTGGTATAGCCTTCCAGAATCATCCCGATGAAACCGGCCTCCGCTGGCGTGAATCTATCAACGGGCAGCGCCGGAGGTTTTTCCTGCAACAGGCGTATGGCACGGCACAGATGATCGGCGCGGGCATCGTCTCCCGCTTCCCAGTAGGCGATGATACACTGCTGCAAGAACGGAAACAGCCCTTTCAGTGCCAACGGGTACACATTCCCCGAAGGTAAAGTTTGTGCCAGAACCACATCCAGCGCCGCACATGCCGCCACCGAATCGCCCATGCAGTCATAGGCCAGCGCCTTCAACGCCAGTGTCTGGGCGACAGCGGCATGCATGTTGCGGCGGGCATAACCCGCAACTACCACCTCGATCATCTCTAAGGCTCGGGCATAGTCGCCCACAACGATCAGCGCATGGGGGGGGACATGCGCCACCAGATAGGCGAACAGGATTTCCGGGTTCGCAGGCGGGTCACGTTGCAACCAGCTTTGGGCAATATCCACGCGCTCCCAGCGCAAGAGTGTGCGCGCCCGTTGGGCTTCAAACAAGGTTCCCATTACCCCTTCGTAGTGCGGGTGAAGTTCTTCAATCCCTTCCTGAAGCAACCGCGCATACGCAAAATATTGCTCCATCGCAGCAAAATCGCCCTGAAATGCACAAATTTCGGCCTGACGGGTGTACAACTGCCACAGCAAACGCGGCTGAATCTGCCCGCTATGCGTCAGTGCAGGTTTTAACACTTCGGCGGCACTCTCCACTTCGCCCCGCTGAAGGAGCGCCCCCGCCCATTTGCGGCGGATTCCACGCTCGATATCCACCACTACCTGCCCCAATCCCGCCCGGTCATGGGCGATTGCCGCCATCGAGTCTTCGGCTAATTGCTGAAGAGCTTCCAGATCGCCTGTCAGGTTGTGGATATACATCAAACTGCTGGCGACATGCAGGCGAAGCGCGGGGCTGCCGATTTCTTGAGCCACACAGTAGGCCTGCTGCAAAGTATCCAGCGCCTTTGCGGGCTGCTTCTGCACTTCATACAACCGCGACAGCAGTTCCAGCGCATGAGTGTAGAGCGTATCGCGCTGTAGATGCTTCAATGCTTCTTGCAGCTGCGGGATGGTTGCCCCCGAATCGGGCTGGAAATACCATGTCAGATAGGCGTGCGCCATCTCGATTTCGCCTGTCCATTCTTTCGCATCTGGCCTTGCCAGCAGCGCATCCAGATGGGCTTGTGCGGCGGCACGATTGCGGTCAAGCACAGCGGCCATCAGCGCGAATAATCGCAAACGCGGTTGCTCCTCCAGCACATGCGGCGGGAATTGCGCCAACCAGTCCCGGAACGCACTGGAATCGCTGTAGGTAATAAGCTGCTTTGAAGCGTCCAGCGCATAGCGGGCGGTGAGGTACAGATCGCCACAGGCATTGGCTTCATAGGCGGCTTCGCGGTACTGTCCGGTGGACGCATACCAGCCCGCCGCCCGCCGATGCGTTTCGCGCAGCACCTCCGGTTGGTCATGCTGCATCTGTTTAAGCAGCACCTCCCGGAACAAAGCATGGTAACGATAGGTAGGCGGTTGCTCGCGGACGAGTGTGACGAACATCCCTACATTGACCAGCGTTTCCAGATAGGCTAGGCTGTCTGTTCGTCCGATCAGTGCATCACACAATTCGGGGGACAGTACCTCGCAGGCACAGGTGCGCTCGATAAACTCCCGTTGGTCAGGCGGCAGGGCACGCAGGACTTCATCCATCAAATAGTGGAAGGAATAGTTGGCAGCCTGTTCGAGTGAGGGGTCGCCCCGGCTGATCGCCAGCGCCGCCAGCTTAATACCCATCACCCAACCTTCCGTCTCCTGCATGATCCGCGCAATACGTTCTGGAGACGGGACTTGCGAAGGATTCACACTGAGGATTTGCACGGTTTCCTCATGGGTGAACGCCAGATCGTTCAGCACCAGCGCCCCGGCTTGCAGCGCGGCGGCCAGTGATCGCCCGACCATGACCACCTGCATTCGCGAGGGCAGCGCCCCCGCCAGAGATGTCAGTGATTGCACCAGCGCCGGATGTTGAATCCACTGCACATCATCCAGCACCAGCAACAGAGGGTGTTCAAAAGCTCGCAAATCCCTCAGCAGCGCGTCTACAAAAGTTTCGTTCACGTTGCCGCCTTGCTGCGCCAGCAATAGCGCCGGAATATCCGAAAGTGGTATAATGAACCCTAGTAGGCGCAGCACATACGACCAGAAAGCCGGTGGGTCGTCGTCTTGTGGAGAGAGCGCCACCCAGCAGACCGCACCCGGATAGGCTTCTGCCCACTGTTGCACCAGTGTGGTTTTACCAGACCCCGCTGGCGAGAGAATCGCAATCCATTCAGCCAACGAAAACGTGGTCAGCAATCGCGGGCGGTCAATCAGGATTCCCCGTTGACTAGGGAGATTCAGCTTTAGTGGGGAGGGTGTGTGTGAATGTTTACTACTTTTCGACATGTCAACCGTAACACAATGTTATACAAGATATTTGGAATTGTATACCATTTTTCTATAGGTTTCTAAGCAATGATCTATGCCAGAAAAGTAAGCGTTCAGAGGTTTGTCATTCGGTACATTAAAAGGTGGTTCTTTATCGCGAAGGGATTGAGAGAAAATACAAACATCATTTTCCTCCAGTGTATCAGTACCCGTTTCGTACAACTGCGAGTACGTACTGTTTGTCATTTCATCGCCTATCACTTGAGCTGAAAAAGGGGAGGACATCTTGCCCGGCACAATCATTAAGATTCGGAGCAAAACAAACTTTAATTAAACTTTCTCAACTGATAATGGGATAATAGAGACATGCTTTTATGTTATAGGCGTTCTTTTTTTTGATAAATTTATAAAATAGGATAATCAAGTTTTAATTCTCATGGCTCGACCCAAACGCATTTCGCCACCACTCAAGCTCAATCTGCCGACGGTGCGCGGCACGCTGATTGACCGTCCGCGCTTGCTGGCTGGTTTCGGGGAATCGCCGGTACTGGCGCTGGTTGCGCCCGCGGGCGCAGGCAAAACCACACTGGCGATGCAGTGGGCGACGGCTTTTCCGGGCGCGGTCTGCTGGATGGCGATGACGGCTCACGAAGATAATTCTCCGCCTACTCTCTGGTCATTCCTGCTGGGGATGCTCGGCTTGATTCAGCCACTGGTTGCCGAAACACCGTCTCTGCTGCTCTCGCATGATCGGGATCGCCTATCGGACGCTTTTTTTGATGCGCTGCGGGATGCGTTGGCCTCTCTGCCTTATTCTCTGGCGCTGGTGATTGACGAGGCGCAGGTCATCCAGAATCCGGCGCTGATCGCCTCATTGGTACACTTTGGTGAGCATTTGCCAGCGGG
>CAIVEA010000823.1 GCA_903904765.1 uncultured Chloroflexota bacterium | reverse complement strand
TTCTTTCCTCCCTTCGCCATGAGGGAGAAGGGGCGGGGATGAGGGTTTTTGAATTAGCGGCGGAAGAGCAGTTTTCTATACAATGAACGTATTCACACGCGCTCAGTTATGAATGGACACCCGACCATGCCGATCAATAACCCCGACCTGCTTCGCCAGATTCCGATGTTTGAACTGCTGGACGAGGCCGAACTGAAAGCCCTCGCTGACCAGATGGAATCGCAACAATACTGGGCAGGCCAGATGATTTTTCAGGCGGGGGACGCGGGCGGCGTGATGATGATCGTCCAGTCCGGGCATGTCGAGCTTTCGATCAAAGATCACGAAGGTCAGAAAGTCGTGGTGAGCCACGTCAAAAAGGGCGAATTGTTCGGCGAGATTTCGCTGCTGGATAACCATCCCCGTTCTGCCAGCGCCAAAGCCGAGGTGGATACGGTGGTGCTGATCGTAGACCGCAACGACCTGCAAGTGCTGTTTCGCACGCATCCCGATGCCGCCTTCGACATTCTGGCGACGCTCGGCATGCGCCTGCGGGAGGCAGATATGCTGCTCGGTGATCGGGTGGCGGCACGTAACCCTAACGAATTGCTGGCGGCACAGCGCACCCTCACCCAGAAACTGGCAGACGGATTCGCTAAAGTCGCTGGCGATATGCGCTTCCTGTATTCCAGCATCATCTGGTTCGCCATCTGGATTGTGTGGAATATGGACTGGGTGCCCGGTTTGAAGCCCTTCGACCCGTTCCCGTTCGGGCTACTCACGATGATCGTCTCGCTGGAGGCTATCTTCCTCTCGACTTTCGTCCTCATCAGTCAGAACCGGCAGGCCGAACGCGAAAAGGTGCGTAACGACATCGAATATGAAGTTAACATCAAGGCTGAACTGGAAATCCGTGATCTGCACAGCAAGATTGACGAGTTACAGGAGTTGCTCATCGGCCATCTGCGCCGCGTGGATAACAGCATTGACGAGATCAAAACGCAGACCGGTGCCAATTCGGTGATTCGAGATATCGAATAGATGAGTACCCCGCACCCCGCACTCGCCCGCCTGCGCGCCGCCGCCCCCGAACGCGACTGGGGCGCGTTGCAGGCCACGCTGACCGATGTCCTGATGGACATGGAGTATTTCGCTGGACTGCGTATCGCGGCGGAACGGGCGCACGGGCAACTTGCGGCGTTCGAGGCGCAAAACGCGGGGGTGACATGGGCGCGGCAACTGCTGGTGAGTCTGGTATCGTTCGGGATGGCTCCCGCTGAACTGCCCGCCGAAGCCGGCGCACAGCATCACGGGGCGGGCGCATCCAACTATGTGCTGGCGCTGCTGGAACTGGCACGCAGCGCCGAACGTAAGACCCCGCTGGAGAACCGCATCCGGTTTTTAGCAAATGCGCTGGCGAACCTGATGCTGGCTGATCTGGCGGCGGCATGGTACAGCGCGAATCCGCAGGCGTGGACGGAACAGCAAACATACGGTGCGGAAATTGACCCCGACAGCGGGTACAGCATACGCCAGACGATATACACACGCTTCTGGCTGGACGAGGCGACGGCTGCCCGCGATACGGCGGCGTGGTTGGCGCTGGCCGACCAGATCGAGCGCATGTTGGACTAGAGGAAAGAGGGGTACATCATGAACATCGAACAGGAAATCATAACGGCGCTACACAAGCTGAATGATGACCAGCAAATGCAGGTACTCCGGGTGATTCAGGGGTTGTTGCTGCCGCGTGGCACATCGGGAGCTGCATCGGTACAGATTGCGCGTGAATTGGCATTCCCGAAAGACGATCTAGCGGCGATGCAAGCGGCTATCGAAGCATGGTGCGAACAGGCTTAACCCCACTTTTACCGTAGTTTGAATATTCAATCATGGTGACGCAGCGCACCTTAGCCAGCAATTTGAGATGGAGATAGAGATGACTGAACGTACTTTTACCAACCGCCGCTATCTGGATGCGATTGCCGACCATGTGGTGATGTTCGACGGCGCGATGGGGACGAGCATCCAGACCTTCAACCTGACGGCGGCGGACTTCGGCGGGGAGCAGTACAACGGCTGTAACGATTATCTGGTCATCACCCGCCCCGACGTGATCGAAGCCGTGCATAGCTCATTCCTCGCGGTGGGCAGCGAAGCGGTGGAAACCAACACCTTCCGCAGCAACCGCCTGACACTGGGCGAATATGGCCTCGCAGAGCGCGTGCTGGAGATCAACCGGACGGCGGCGCGGCTGGCGCGGCGCGTGTGCGACCGCGTGCAGGCCGAAACAGGCATCCCGCGCTTTGTGGCGGGCAGCATCGGCCCCAGCGGGAAACTGCCCAGCGGCAACGACCCCGACCTGAGCAACGTCACCTTCGATGAACTGTCGGCAGTGTTTTACGAGCAGGCGCAGGGCTTGGTAGAAGGCGGCGTGGATTTGCTGCTGGTGGAAACCAGTCAGGACATTCTGGAAGTGAAGGCGGCAGTGGTGGGCATCAACCGCTACTTTGCCGACAGCGGTCAGCGCGTGCCGTTGCAGGTGCAGGTCACGCTGGATACCAGCGGGCGCATGTTGTTCGGCACGGACATGGCGGGGGCGCTGACCACGCTCGAATCGCTGCCGATTGATGTGATCGGGATGAACTGCTCAACGGGGCCGGAATACATGCGCGCCCCGATTCAATATCTGGTGGAACACAGCCGCTTACCCATTAGCGTGCTACCCAACGCCGGCCTGCCGATCAACGTGGATGGCGAAGCCGTTTACCCGATGGAACCGGAAGCGTTCAGCGAAATGGTGTCGGAGTTCACGCGCTGGGGCGTGAACGTGGTCGGCGGCTGCTGCGGCACCACCCCGGACCACATCCGGGCGGTCGTCGACCGGGTCGGCGGCCGGGCCCCGGTCGAGCGCCACCCGGTGCACGAGCCCTCGGCCGCAAGCATCTACAGCCAGGTGACCTTCGACCAGGACGT
>CAIVEA010000822.1 GCA_903904765.1 uncultured Chloroflexota bacterium | reverse complement strand
GGCAAGGGCGGGGTCGGCAAAAGCACCGTCTCCACCAACCTAGCCGCCGCGCTGGCTGATGCAGGGGCACGGGTCGGCCTGATTGATGGCGACATCCTCAACCCCAACCTCCCCACCATGACCGGGCTGGGGCACGGTCATCCGGCTGTGGTGAACAACAAGATGATCCCGTTGGAAGCTTATGGCATCAAAATCATGAGCACCGGCTTCCTCACCAGCCCTGATAAGCCAATGATTCTGCGCGGCCCCATGTTGCACGGCGCAATCCGTCAAATGTTCACCGATGTGGATTGGGGACAGTTGGACTACATGATCGTAGACCTGCCCCCCGGCACGGGTGATGCCCCGCTATCGCTGGCGCAGTCCTTCCCGCTGACGGGTGTGGTCATCGTCACGCAACCGCAGGATGTAGCGGTTTCCGATGCTCTTCGTAGCATCGCCATGTTTGAAACACTCAATGTTCCGGTTCTAGGCGTAGTCGAAAACATGGCCGGGGATTTCTTCGGCTCAGGTGGCGGAGAACGGTTGGCACAGGAACGCGGCGTTCCCTTCCTCGGTCGCATTCCGCTGAATGCCGAAGTTCGTATCGGTGGCGATTATGGTCGCCCCATCGTCGTGAATCAACCCGACAATCCGGCAGGCAAGGCATTTCAGCAATTGGCGCAAACTGTCGCCGCCCGCACCAGTATGGTGATGCTCCAGAATAGCGATGTCATCCCACTGAACGTCATCGGCTAAACACCTATCAGGGGCAGGTTGCACCAGATATGTGCCCTCCTGCCCCTTTAATCGTCCATACCCAACACTCGGATATTGTCGCTGCTACCCACCGGGTTATAGCGCCCCATCACCACCCAGAACAGCCCGTTCACAAACGCGGCTGCCAAGAACGCCAGCACAGCACCACCCCACACACCGCGCAGGTTGATAAACCACGCCAGTGGGACGGCAAACAACAGCATCACAAACATCACCGCCCGCCGCTTTGCGCGTTCAGTTCTCTGAATAATCAACAGCACCGCCGTCAAAACCAACCACAGCAGAACGAATAATCCGCCGTCCATAGCACGCTCCAACCACACATTTGCGACTTACGAACATCACCGCCGCCCTACCTATCAGTATACCGCCCTATGAACTATACGATCTAGGATTATCTTGAAATGCTTTTTGGAGTATACTCGACCCATATAACCATACAGATGAAGATGCGCCTCAGGAGAATGACCGCATGTTGAATATCAACGCCTCTATGCGTGACCAGATCGCGCTGATCGAAGTCAGCGGTCGCATCGACAGCATGAACGCCAACCAGCTTGGCGAAGCCCTCAACCACGAAATTGACAGCGGCCACCGCCACATGGTGCTGGACTTAGCGGGCGTGGATTACATGAGCAGCGCCGGTCTGCGCGAAATCGTGTCTGCGCTGAAAAAAGTGCGCGGTTCCGGCGATTTGCGGCTGGCACAGCCCTCCACGCGAGTGCGCGAAGTACTCGAAATGGCGGGCTTGGATACGATTTTCCAGATTTACGCCACCCAAAGCGAAGCTGTTGGCAGCTACTAGAATAGCTGCCCCTAACCTATGGCTCACCACGAGAACCGCTTCCAGATCACAGCCTCGGTGGATCAGATTCCACAAGCATGCGACTTTGTAGTGGAGGCCGCGCAACTAGCCGGCCTCGACGATCGTGCCGTCTACCACTGCCAGCTTGCAATTGACGAAGCTTGCACCAACATCATCGAACATGGCTACAACCATCAAGGCGCAAATGAAATCATCGAAATCATTTGCCGCCATGAACCGGGGCGGTTTTCGATAACGATCATAGATACTTCCCCAGAGTTCGACCCGCTAACCCGCAGCGACCCGAACCCCGCTGCCAGCCTCGAAGAACGTACTACAGGCGGGTGGGGAATCTTCTTCATCAAGAAATTGATGGATGAGGTTAGCTACGAACGCCGGAATGGTCGCAACTACCTTATGGCGGTCAAATTTCTGCCGCGCTAACCCGCTTTAGGGCGAAGTGGTGTTCTGCTTCCACCCGTTGATATTGTTCAAATCCACCGACTCAGGATTGGGAGGTAGGAAGTTGCCAGCGCATTCCACAGCTGTCGCGGGTAGATCATTGCGTGGCGCAATCAACGGATTCTCTGGGCTAAAGTAGTTCCACGCCGCACGGGAAATCCCCTCGATCAACGGCCACAACTTGGTGTAATCCTGAAAATCGGTCTTTTCCCACATATAGACCGAAATCACATAATCACGACCATTCGGTGGATACACTATGCCGGTATCACCCGTCATATCCGCCACCCAGCCGTTCTTATGCGAAATCCGCACCCCCGGCGGAATGCCTCCCTGCAACAGTCGTTGAAGATCGTTCGCGCTGGTCAGCTCCAGCATCTGCTTGCACTCGGTCTGCGTGAACTCCCCACCCGGATAAGCCGTTATCAGCCCCGACCCGTAATTCGCGCAATCATACACCAGCCCGAACAATGTCCCCATATCTTCCGCCGAAGTCTGGTTATACGGATCGGGCGTGGTATTGAAATTTGGATTCGGGGATGTCTGCGGTGCGGGGATAGACCCTAACACCTGCCCCTGAACGCCCAGATCAAACGGCGCAGTGATATACGTATTCCGCGCCCCCAAATACTGGGCGTTCGTCGTCACATCCTGAATCCCTTTGAAGATGTCTGTCTCGCCCGACACGCGCTCTCCAATAATCTGCATCATCAGATTGGAGGACGAGTTGTTGCTGCACAAAAGCGAATTTGCCATCAGCCATGCTTCTTCCTGCGGTGGCGCAAACCACAGTTGCCGGAAGTAGTCAATCAGAATTGCCACCTTGATCGTGCTAGCCGCCGAGAACGACACATCCCCGTTGATGTTCACTTCCTCTCCCGTTTTCAGGTCTTGGATGTAAACCGAGGCCACTGTCGTCTGCCCATCGAAGATGAATCCTTCTGCATCGAGATAATCTTCGATCAGTTTTTGCAGCGTGGCGATATTGCCCACATTAGCAGTTGTGGACTTTAGCGGCAGATTCACCATGCGGTTCTTTGGATCACGCAGCGCCGTATCAATCAGCGGAAGCGAAGCATCCACATCCAGCACGCGCCCCTCATTCCCAGAGCGCAGGGTCAGTGTTTGCAAATCATAACTAGCCGCGCCCGATGACAGATCATAGCGTGCAGCAATATCACGCAGATATTGTTCCAGAGCACCCCGCGAGTAATCCGATATTAGATCAACCTGTGCTGCGGTACGGCTTTCCTGCCCCAGCAAGTAGCTCCCGAAGCGCCCCCAGAAACTACCCTGAATATCCGTAGACGCACTGGCCTGCGCCAGCATGGACTGGCTGCTCATCTCAAAGCCCACGCTACCGGGGTCGAGTAATATAGGGCTATCACCGTAGTACAACAGAACAGGTTGGCGATACGTTTCCTCTAGACGGGTGAGCGCCTCGCGGGAACTTAACCCGCCCACATTCACCCCCGCCACCGTCACATCTGTCGGCAACCCGCCCTGCTGCTGGCTGAAGCGCACAAGGTTAAACACGAACAACCCCACCGCCAGTAAGATCATCAGCGCCGAAAAGATGGGCAGGATGGGTAAACCGCGTCTCCGCCGCCGTTTAGATAACGTCATGCTTCATGAACCCTCATTATCCCTTCGGATAAGGAATACCCGCACGTTCTGCTGCCGCTTGAATTGCACGATAATGGAACGTTTGTAGTTTGGGGAGTGCGTCCAACGCGCACCACTGAAAACCGAGCAATTCACGGCTGAGCGCCCCAACCCCATTCGACGAATGACATAGATAGGCAAAATCAAGATGGTCGCCAAAGTCCAAATCAACCAGCACCACCGTGTCCACTTGCACTTTCAGCCCCAGTTCTTCGCGCAGTTCGCGCTGCACTGTCGTCGCAGGAGATTCACGTCGGTCTACCCATCCACCGGGCAACCCCCAAGGCGCATACGGATGGAATACATGCTCCACCAGCAACACTTCGCCGCTGCTGTTAAATACGATACCCACTGCGCCAGCCGTGAACTTCGCCTGCCAGAAGCGCCAAAATACCCGTGCAATCACAACCAACCAAGGCAATCGCTGTAAAACCCGTGCAATCTGCCGCATAACATTCCATTTCATGAGCCAACGACCTTCAGTGTAGCGGATAGGCCAACAGCCCGTCAACGCGAAACTACCGCCCATATCACCTGCATACTCCGCGCCAATGTCATTTTTCTACCGCCAAATTCATACCTTTAGCACACATCAATTAGACGCTTGTGCTATACTTTTCAAAGATGGGCGTTCGCATCTACAAACGGGGTTTTTCCCTTGTCACAATCACCGCTAGACTTCCTAAACTTGTTCGTCCGTCCGCCCGGAGACATTCTCTATTTCCTGGCGCTGATCGCCCTCAGCCAGACCGCGTTTTTTCTGGCATTGAGTGAGCGATGGCGGCAGCCCCTTATCCCGGATTCGCGCCGTGTTACGCTGGCGCTCGGCGGGGTGGTCGCAGCATGGATTATCATCATGGCAGGGTCGCTCTTCAGTGTAATTAGCGATCAGAAGATCGCCGCCATCCTACCACCGCTAGAACGCGCCGCCAGTGTCATCGTCATCGTCCTCATCACATGGGCATTCCTGCCTGCCGACCATCAACCCCTTAGTAAACGCTTGAATACGCTGTTTCAGCTTATTCTGGTGCTGCTGGCAGCCGGCTATCTCGTATCCGGCGTACAGTGGGCAGGTGCCGCCGATCAAAACAACTTCAACCTGACCCCCCTCGGCACAGTCTGGACGTTTGTCGGACTGGCGCTGTCGCTCATGGGGCTGTTCCTGTGCATATCTCTCTTTCGCTATATTCCAGATGCCCCTCTCAAACTGTTGTTCTTCACACTGCCCATCATGGGCTATGCCGGAACGCTCCTGCAAATCACGCAGGCCAGCATCATCGGCAACGATGCCGGAGCCACCCGCATCTCACTACTGGCGGGGATGGCGCTGCTGCCGCTCATTATGTACCGCATGGTGATATCGCACTGGCAATTAGATTTGCGTATCGCCAGCAACATGACATCAGGCCCTACAAGCAACAGTGGTTTCACCAATCCGGTCACACCACCCGCCGAACCGCCTGTTCCGGCCTCCACACTCCTCCCAAACGTCTCCCCCATCCAGCGCGACTCCATCCAGTTGCTCAAAACGTTGGGCTTAATTCTGGAAGAAGCCTCGCCATCCACCATCCCGGATCGCATCGTGCAATCCGGCATCGAAGTCCTCAAAGCGGATGTCGGTGCGCTCCTCAATCTACAGGATGCCAACTACGCCGATGTCACAGCCGCTTTTGACCGCGAACAACAACGTCCGCTATCCGGCATGGCGCTCAATCTCGACAATCAGCCCACGCTCGTCAATGCTATAGAACGCCGTTTACAACGTCCCCTGTATAT
>CAIVEA010000821.1 GCA_903904765.1 uncultured Chloroflexota bacterium | reverse complement strand
TCCTTTTTGCAGCAGCAGGCGGGTACTGGTTGCCAGTTGCGGCACGTTCAGGCCGTTATCCAGCGCGGCGATGGCGCGGTCATAATCCTGCCCCAGTATGAATCGCTGCGCTTGCAGCAGGTAGGGCAGTTCGAGGTTCGGATCGGCGGCGATGGCGGCGGTGGTGCGGTCAATCACGTTGGTCAGCAGCGCCTCGGCTTGACTGGGGTCGCTGCCCGCGCTGGCCTGTTGCGCCAGTTTCAAATCCACATAGGCCAGCGCGGTGTTCACCAGAGCTTTATCCGTCGGGTTATCGCTTTCTAGCAGGCGGCCTTCGGCGGCGCTGAGCAGGTTCTTGGCCGCGTCCAGTTTACCGCTATCGGCCAGCGCGAGTCCGGCATAGTAGTAGGGTTGCGCGTCGAACCGTTGCGCGACCTGCGTCACCTCAAATTCGAGGGTGGGCAGGGCTTCAGTGAATTTGCCCGCGTCCAGCAAGCCAACGGCATCCTGAAGGCCGCGATCTGATGGCTTAGGATAGATGGCGGTGGATTGCGGCGCGACGAGCGCGGCGTTCGCCAGATTGGAGGGGACGGTGGGCGACGGTGTGAGCGTCAATTCGGGCGTGGGCGAGGGCGTGGGTGTCACGCCGGGGGTGGAAGTGGGCGTGAAGGTGGGCGGCAGCGGTGTGGGGCTGATCGTCCATGTGGGCGCGAACACGATGCCGCGCAGCGAGGGCGTGTTCCACACCACCATCGCCACGATGCCCACCAGCAGCAGCAGCGCGACCACGCCACCCCCTGCCAGATACAGGCTCAATTTGGTCGAGTCGTTTTCACCGGCGCGGCCTTTGGTCTTTTTCACCCAGCGGACACCGGGGACGTTATCGGTGGTCTGCAAATAGTCGCGCAGGATGGTGTCCAGTTCGCCGGAAATTTGCGACAGGCGGCGCGTATCCATCACCGGCACGCCGGGGGCTTGCTGCGCGGGGGGCGCATCCTGCGGTTCGGGCGGACGGGGGGTGGTGTTGTGCTGGACGATCGGCGTTTCGCCTGTGCTTTTGGTGGCGGGGACGACGGCTAACCGCGCTGCCAGTTGGTCGCGGCTGATGCCCAGTGATCCTAACGCCTGCAACCCCATCTCGTTATTCGGGTTGATTTCGAGGAGCTTATGCAGGCAAAACAGGCGCTCGCGCTCGTCTCTGGCGACGCTGGCGACCCACAGCCACGCGGCTTCGTTGTTCGGCTCCAGCCGCAGCGCCTGTTGCAGCAGCTTGCGAGCCTGCTCTTTTTGCCCTGCTTTGGCGGCGGCGATGCCCTGCTTACGTAGTTCTTTGGCCTGCTCGCTTGCCACAGCGTTCCTCCCGATGCGCGAAATGCCTGCGGTTATTGTAGCGCAAAAGCGTTTGCGCGGCAGGATGCCTACGGCTATTTCAGCAGCGGGCGCAGCGCCTCCGCGTCCGTTACGGGTTGGGCGCACACGAAGTGGTGGCAGACGTAGGCGGTGGCCTGTCCGTCGCGCAGGGGGCGCTGGTGCAGCAGCGGGACAGGTGCGGCATCGTCCGGTTGGGGCGCGTAGGCCACGACCACGTTGGGGTGGAACGGTTTTTGCGCCACCGCCAGCAGCGCCGCCGCCTGTGACGGTGCGCCGACAATCGCCACCTCGTCTTGCCCACTCACCAGCATATCCAACGCGCTGAGCGATTCCCCGAAGGCTTGCGGATACTGGCGTAGCGCCTCGGTCAGCAGCGACAGCGTATCGCGGGCGGCGCTTTCATAACGAGCTTCTCCGGTGAAGGCCGCCAAGCGCAGCAGCACCCGCGCCATCGTGGAATTGCCGGAAGGCGTAGCGTTGTCCTGCATGTTGCGTGGGCGGGCGATCAGGGTTTCGTGGTCGTCGCTGGTGTCGAAGAAACCGCCATCCGGCGCGGCGAAATGTGCCAGCACATGATCGGCAAGGCGGCGTGCTTCCGTGAACCAGCGGGCTTCAAAAGTGGCTTGATACAGTTCGAGCAGGCCATCAATCAGGCAGGCGTAGTCCTCTAAATAGGCGTTCAGCTTGCTCTGTCCGGCGCGGTGGGTGCGGTATAGGCGGTCATCCGGTGCGGTCAGGGCATCCAGCAGGAAGGCGGCGTTTTTGGCGGCGGCCTCGCGGTAATCGGGACGATCCAGCACGCGGGCGGCTTCGGATAGTGCTGCCAGCATCATGCCGTTCCATGCGGTGATGATCTTGTCGTCCAGCCCCGGCAGTACCCGCTGGGCGCGTACCGCAAACAGCTTGT
>CAIVEA010000820.1 GCA_903904765.1 uncultured Chloroflexota bacterium | reverse complement strand
CGTTCGCCCAACTGTTTGAGGAGCGCGATTTTTTCCGGTTCCATATTCATAATCCTCCGTAGATATTCCGCCGCCAGCCCCCAGTGATGAGCCGGTAGCACATACTGACGCAGCACGTCCACCGCGTGATCGGGCAATTTGAGCAGTGCCTCGTACAAGCGGTTGGCTTGTTCCTGCCTATCCGCTGTGTCACGCTGTTTCCAACCGCGCTCGACCATGCGGTTCCACGCCGCTGTCAAGCTACCGTCGGCATGGTGCATCACCGCTTCCAGAAAACTCACCACGCTAGATTCCATCCGGTATAGTTTGATGGAAGGGTCGGGGCCATTGTTGGTGAACACATACCCCGTCAGATCGGGCGCGGGTTGGATGCGATCACTGGCGGCCAGCCAATCCACCAGCATCTCCACCAGCCGCGTGCGCTCAAACGGCACACCGGGCAGCTTGTCGTCCGTCGCCAGCGTGAGCGCCCGCCGGATGCGCTGCAACGCCGCCCGTGCCAGCGCCAGAGTCAGACGGGGGTCGCTGCTGTGGGCGGCGATCAAATTGCTACCGGATTTCACACAGCCCAGCGGGAGCATTTGCAGCGCCAGCGAACACCACCCGCAAATCGGTTGTCCAGCCTGTCCCGCAGGGCCGAAATTAGATACAGCGCGACCATTGAGCATGGGAACTTCTTCGCGGGTAGCGCGATAGGCTGCCACCTGCCCGCAGAACACGCACGTTTCACCTTCCAGATGGGGCGCATCAGCCTGCCAGCCGTACAGCACCCGCCGCACATGCGCCTGCTGCAAATCAGTGTTGGCGCTGGAGGTATAGCCTGCGTTCAGGAAAACCATGCCGCGCCCCAAACCGCGCATCGGCCCCGGTTCGGTGTATAGCTTCGCCAGCCACGCGGCGGCACTGTTCAGGTCGTCCCCAGTGAGCATGTGTGGATGGTCGCGGCGGGCATAGGCGGTCAGCGCAGCCACACCCACATCCACCAGTGGATGACCGGTATAGGTCAACACCTCATTCCTCCTGCTGTTTCTCGTACAGATAAGCTCAGGGTAGGACAGGGCACCCAAGTCGTATAGAGGGTTTGCCCCTAATTACAGGCGCTGAGGGCAGTGAATGGGGGATGGTGTAAGGGGGAATCAAAACTCCGCAGCGGGATGCTGCGGAGTTTGGCGTAAAACGGTTAGCGGCGGGCGCGGGACTGCTGCCGCACTTGTTCGAGATTGAGGATTTCGGCCACCTCGTACTCGGTGACAACCGCCCCGGCACGGGGGCGCAACCGCACGATAGCGGGGAAGTGTCCTAAGCGTCCGTGCAGTTCCGCCAGCAGCACCGCCGCGATGAAGTTGAGCGAGGGCAGCACCACCAGCCATGCGCCGCTTTGCCATTCCTCGGCAGAAATGCCCAGCCCCTGTATCAGGTCAACGACCTGCGCGGTGAAATCGGCTTCCAGATCGAACTGCACGCGCACGTTCCGCACCTGCGCGGGGGGCTGCCCGACTCGTTCCGTGACCTGCTGCACCTGCGCGTCTGTCAGTGGGTGTGAAAAGTTAAGGAGGATCATGAGGATTTTTTCGCCCACTTTCGGATGTCTTTGATAATTTGTTCCGCATCTGCTTTCATGTCAT
>CAIVEA010000819.1 GCA_903904765.1 uncultured Chloroflexota bacterium | reverse complement strand
GGCGTTACGAAATCCAGCGTTTGCGGGATATCGGTGCGGAAACTGTAGCCGTTGCCGTTGCACTGCGCCGTGATACCGAATGAAGTGACCGAAGCAATCGTGCGCGTGTTCTTGTAGAACTGCGGGCCGCCCGAATCGCCAAAGCAAGTGCCGCCAGTGCCATTCCCTCCACCCGGATTCTCGCTATAAACAAAACTCACACCGCCCGTATTGGCGCTGCGGGTATTGATGAGTGACGAGGTAGCCACCATCCGTACCCAGTCGTTCCGCAAGGATTCCGACGACACCGGCACGATTTCCTGCCGCCCGTAGCCCACCGAGGTGAACACGCGATCTCCATTATTGCTGCCGCGCTGCTTATCGAGGAAATCGAACTGGCGCAGCGTCGGAAGCTGCCCGTATTCGCTGACCACAATCGGGGTTTGCAGCAGAATCACACCTACATCATAGGTGTACGGGAACTGGTTGTAATCGTCATATTGCGGATGCGGGATAGCCTGCCCGATTGTCCACTTCGCATTCAAATACTGCGTGCGCCCCGCAGGGCCAGCCGGATAAGCTGGACGTTCAGCCGCATACACCGCGTCCAGATCAGGCGCGTTCCGCACCCACGTCGCCAAATTCACCTGCCCGCCTTCTTCCGTGCAGTGGCCAGCAGTGATGACCACATTAGGGGTCAGCAGCGTTCCTGTGCAGCTATACAACCCATCTGGGCGCTGAAACAGGATACCCACCACATAAGGATGGGCTGTCCCATCTAGTGTGCCCCATGTGATAGCCTGTGCGCCGCTGAGCAGTGTCAACATCAACACAACTAACACTATGACCGAAAGACGTTTGACCATAATAGAACTCCGTTGTACATCTTGTTACGAATCCCATTCCAGACACATAACAGGATGGGAGAGTGTGTTTGCATAAGCCTAACAAAATGCCGCAGCAGCCGGAGAGATTTCAACTTACAGCAATGCCGTCATCAGCCCCTGCACGAATGCCATCTCATCCGCATTGATTCCATGTCCCATATTCGGGTACAGGCGCGCCGTCACCGCCCCCCCCATCCGCTCGAATACCGAGGCGGTCTCCAGCACCCGCCCTTTCGGGATGTGGAAATCGGTATCGCTGCATCCCAGAAACACAGGCGTTCCAGCCAGTGTTCCCGCATACTCTCGCGGTGTTCCTTCGGGACCGATTAACCCGCCACTCAGCCCGACCACGCCGCCGTAGCGCCGTGCGTTCCGCGCCGCATATTCCAGCGACAGACACGCGCCTTGTGAAAAACCGAGCAGCATGATGCGCTCTGTGTCAAATCCCTGTCCTAGCACCCATTCCACCACCGCATCCAGCCGTGCCAGCGCCGATGACAGATATGGCTCATTCGCCGCCAACGGGAACATAAAGCTGTTCGGATACCATGTGAACCCGGCAGCCTGTGGCGCGACATACGCGAAGGACGGTTGCTCGAACGCATCGGCCAGTTCCAGAATGCTCTGTGCCGATGCGCCCCGCCCGTGCGCCATCACCATCACCGCCTTAGCCGCCGCCATCGGAGCGCCCGCCGTGAGTAGCGCCCCGTCTGCATGGGGATCGTGCATGCTATTCACCTGCCGCCCTCCATTCTGGAACGACCAGCGGAATCAGCACGCCCTCAATTGCCTCGCGCTGCGATTCCAACCACGGCGGCAGTTTAAGCTGGCTACCTAGTGTCGTCACATCCTCATCCGCCGCGAAGCCCGGCCCAACTGTCGCCAGTTCCACAATATGCCCATCAGGATCATTGGTATAGATGCTGCGGAAATACACCCGATCCATTATCGGAGACACGCGCAGTCCAGCCTTGCTGATTCGTGCCCGCCATTCCGACTGCTCATCCTCATCCGCCACCGCCAACGCGAAATGATGCGTCTGGCCTGCGCCCATCTGTGCGCGGCGTGTCCGCAGCGGGTCGCGCTCAAAATAGGTGATGAGCGTACCGGGACGACCGTCATCCACACCCCAGTACCAGTGCGCCGAATTCGGGTCATCGAAGTTCGAGGTCATTTTCACACGGCGCATACCCAGCAAATCGCCGAAAAAGGCGTTCGTGCGCCCGATATCCGAACCAATCGCCGTGATATGGTGCATCCCTTCCATCAGCGCCATATCCGCCGTAATCGTCGGAACAGGTTCAGGCCACATTTCCGCCCGAATACGTTCTTCGTCCCGATTGTTTACCACCATTTGCACAGGCGGTTCGCGGTATTCCATTCCCAATCGGTCAGCCACTTCGTCCATCGTCCACCCCGGCCCTTCGGTAGCAATTTCGAGGATGCTGCCATCGGGGTCATTGAAGTAAATAGACTTGAAATAGTGGCGGTCAAACGGTCCATCCACCCGTATGCCCAGATCAATCAGCCGCCGCTTCCACTTCAGTAGCCCATCGTAGTTCCGCACGCGCAGCGCAAAATGATGCGTCCCCCCTACCCCGAATGCGCCGCGCCGTGCGCCCGGCCACTCAAAAAAGGTGATCGCCGTCCCCGGCTTACCCGTTGCATCACCGAAATACAGGTGATAGCTGCCGGGGTCATCAAAATTGACCGTTTGCTTAACAAGGCGCTGCCCCAGCACCCGCACATAGAAATCCACCGTGCGTTGAGCGTTCGCGCAAACCAGCGTGATATGGTGCAACCCCAGAATCTTCATGTCTCACCCTTTTGACTATGCGATACGTTTATAAGAGTGAAACGCCCGCGCTGTTCTTACCCGCTTAACGCCACCCCAAGTGAGTAAACGATGAGCATTTGCGCCAGCCCGTAGGTCGCCCAAATCACATCCCCGATTCCCTTGAACTGCAAACCGTTGAACAACCCCGCCGCCAGCAACAGATCGCTTATTAGGAACAGCGCCGCGCCCACAGCCAACGGGAAGAAATCCGTCGCCTGAATCGCCAGTCCGGTAGCAAAACCCGTAGTAGCGGCAAGCAGCAGCGCATACGGCAGCGCCGCGATATGCAGCACTGTGCGTTCACCCGCCGGCCGGAACACAACCAGATACCACAGCACTAACCCGATCAGCAGCCACACCACCAGCGCCGACCAGCGTATCTGCGGTGCTGCCCATCCCCGGCTGTCCGCCAGTTGCAGGAAGGCCGTGATGTAAAATACATGCCCTATACCGAATGCGCCTATCCCGCCGAGGACGTGATTTTCCATCGGGATCAATTTCGCCATGAATAGGTCGCCGATCAGCCCCATCGTCATGCCGAGTGCGATGAACAGCGCATAGCGCCCCGAATCGCCCTCGCGCACAAACGCCACACCTGACCATGCCGCCACCACCAGCACCACTGAAGACGCAATCCGCGCCCACAGGGGGCTGCGGTTGGACTCATTCTCATCCCACCGCCCGACGATCATGCTGCCGAACAGCAGCACCGCCCATAGCGCCACCAGCATCAGCAACCACCCGCGCTGCGTCGAGTCCGTCCACCCTGCGATCATACTGCCCCCATCCTGTAAACATTCTCTATGTCAAAATTAGGCCGACGCACCCGAATAATGGCGAATCCCGATTCGCCAGAAGCGGCGCGACACGAACAGCATCAGCGCCGCCACGCCCAGCGCCCCCAGTAGCGTCTGCGGGGTCAGCCTTCCCACCACCGCCTGCGAAGGCACAGTCACTGCGAACGCCACCGGCACAAGGAACGTCAGCATAACCTGCATCCACCCCGGATAGATCGTCACCGGCCAGCGCCCCGCTTCATACATCGTCTGGAAGATCACCAGAATGTTATCCACGCGCACGAACCAGAACACCAGCGTCGCCAGCATCAGCCAGAAGCTATACACAATCGCCGCGCCTGCCAGCAGCGCCACGCCGAACCCTAGCACCTGCGCCCCGTCCATCACCTGCCCCAACCGCGCCAGCGCCACCACCAGCAGGCCAACGCCCAGCACTATATCCACCAGTTTCCACATCTCCACTTGCCGGATGCTCGCGATAAACTGTGCATCCTCCGGCTTGGTCAACATGAAATCCAGCGTCCCCGTCCGCACATCCATCATCAACCGCTGCATACTCGGCTGGATGACGAAGCCGATCAGCCCACCTACGAGGAAATACACGCCCACCAGCGCCAGCAGTTCATCCGAACGCCAGCCGCCCAGATCGCCCGTATGCTCAAAAATCACCGCCAGTCCGCCGAGTGCTGTCAGCAGCCCCAGCAACGTCTGGAAAATCTGCACAAAGAAGTTTGCCCGGTATTCCAGTTCATTCAATACACCGATGCGAAAATACAACCGGATGAGTTTGAAATAGCGCATTTAGCCCCCCACCGAGGAGAATCGGCGCACAGCAGCCTTCCACACGCGCCGCAGCACCACAACGCCGAACCCAATCCACAATGCCTGTGCCGCAAACCCGCCCAGCACAGCCTCCGGCGCTACACGCCCCAACGCCAATTCCACCGGGAACGACATCATCCAGCGGAACGGCAGCACCCACGCGATCATTTGCATGAAGCGTGGCAGCAAATCAAGCGGCGCGAGATAACCTGCAAAGAACAGCATCGCCGTGAAATACAATGAGTTAATCGCCACGATGCGCGTCGTCCAGAACGCCGCCATCGCCAGCGTCCAACCGATGACGAACGCCAGCGCCGCGCCCAGCAGCACCGCCGGGACGAAGGCCAGCACCGACCACAGCGGCGTATGAAACGCCGGACGGAACAGCACTACAAACAACAGCACCGCCGGAATCAGCACCATTAGCATCAGTATCTTGTACGAGATATTCTGCGAAATATCCTCGTTGATCGGGTGTACGGGTCGCAGCAAGCGTTGTGCCATGCCGCCTTCGCGGATCAGGTATTCGTACTCCCACATGTGCCAGATTTGCGTGATATGCTGCACAATCATCAGCACCGTGTAGTACGCAGCGAAATCCGGCGGCGCGAACCCGTTCACCGTACCGCCGCTGGACTGCGCCACCGTCGTCCACACCACCAGATAGATCATCGGCGACAGCACAATATCCAGCATCCAGATCGCCATCGCCACCCGGTACTGGAACTGTACCGCCAGCGTCAACTTGATTTGCGCCCGATAGTAACGCGCCCACAGGCCGATCATGCGCGGCCTTCCTTCGGCTGCGCGAACACCTGCTCGATCACTTCATCAATCGGCGTGTCCTCCACCGTCAAATCGTGAATCTCCATATTCGCCAGCAGTTGTCCGGTTACACGCGCTGTATCGGCCTTCGGCACGCGCAGCGCCACCTGTCCTTCTTCGCGTGAGATCACTTCGCCATACGCGCCAAAATCCTGATTTTCGTCCGCCAGCTTCACATGGATGGTCTTGTGCGGCGAGAAGCGTTCCACCAATGCTGTCAGGTCGCCATCAAACAAGATCGAACCGTGATGAATGACCACCACCCGCTTACACAGTGCCTCCACATCCGCCATATAGTGGCTGGTGAGCAACACCGTCGCGCCGTAGCGCCGATTGTATTCCGCCACGAACAACCGGATGCGCCGTTGCATGGTCACATCAAGCCCAATCGTCGGCTCATCGAGGAACAGCACTCGCGGACGGTGCAGCAGCGCCCCCGCAATTTCGCACTTCATCCGTTCGCCCAACGACAGGTTGCGAACCGGCTTGGTCAACAGTTTGCCCAGATCGAGCAGTTCCACCAGTTCATCCAGTGTTTGTTTGTACTGTGCGGCGGGGACGCGATAGACCTCACGGTTCAGTTCATACGAGTCTATCGCCGGAATATCCCACACCAGTTGGTTGCGCTGCCCCATAACCAGCGTCATCTGGCTCAGGAACGCCCGTTCCCGCCGCGATGGGTCATAGCCCATCACCCGCGCCTCACCCGACGTGGGGTACAGCAGTCCCGAAAGCATCTTGAGCGTCGTGGTCTTGCCCGCACCGTTCGGCCCCAGAAACCCGACCATCTCTCCCATTTCCACCGAAAACGAAATCGAGTCCACCGCTTTCACATCGCGAGACTTGCGCGAGACGAGGCTACGGAGTGCCGCGCCCAATCCCGCTTCCCGTTCGTGAACCTGATACGTCTTACGCAAATTCTGAATGGCCACCGCTGGCTTTGATGCACTCATACCTATACTCGTTCATTTGTTCGGATCAACACCGATTGTAACATGCCCGCCCACCGATCCTCAACAGGCGCAT
>CAIVEA010000818.1 GCA_903904765.1 uncultured Chloroflexota bacterium | reverse complement strand
TTGTCGCGCAGGCGTTGGATGCGATTTCGGTTGCCGAACAACCTAGAGATGCGGCGACTGAATCGGCGGAGGGAAGCACGAAGGTTCACCAGCAGGTAGCTAAATTCGCGACGGCCTTGATTGATAATGCGCCGATCAAGCGGACGAGGGTCGCCCCAGCGTAGGATCATGGATGCCCATGTCAGCCCGCCGCCGAAACCGACGAAGGCCACGTTGTCATCCGGTTTGATGCGTCCCTGCTGCACGGCTTCGCATAACGCAATGGGGATCGAGGCAGCGGACGTGTTGCCGTAGCGATCCAGATTGCTCATGAACATGTCCGGTTCGACTTTTAGCGAACGGGCGGCGGCCTGAATGATGCGGAGGTTAGCCTGATGCGGCACGATTAGCGACAGGTCTTCGATGGACAATTGAGCTTTTTCGAGCGCCTGCTGAATGCTCTCGGTGATGACGCGGGTGGCGAACTTAAAGACTTCGCCGCCGTTCATGTGCATCTTGTTAAGCGTGTGTTCATCGCTCACATAGTCGGAGTTGTCTAAGTCTATGCTGCCCACTGCCGGTAGGCCGAGCAGCTCGCCACCAGAGCCGTCCGAGCGTAGCACGGCGGAGAGTATGCCGCCTTCGGCTTCGCTGGCACGCAGCACAATCGCGCCTGCGCCGTCGCCGAACAGGATGCAGGTACCGCGATCTTGCCAGTTCAGGATGCGTGTCATAGTCTCCGCGCCGATGACCACCGCAGCACGAATCGAGCCGGAGCGAATGGCCTGTGAAGCCATCTCGACACCATATACGAACCCGGAACAGGCGGCGCTCAGATCGAACGCGCCCGCACGGGTCGCGCCTAGTCCATTCTGAATCAGGCAAGCGGCGCTGGGAAAGACATTTTCCGGCGTAGAGGTGGCGACGATAATCAGATCAATATCGGTGGGGAGCATGTTGGCGACTTCGAGCGCCCGCCGCGCTGCCTTCAGCCCTAAGCTGCTGGTGGATTCGCGTTCGCCCGCGATGCGCCGTTCACGAATTCCCGTGCGAGTCCGAATCCATTCGTCGTTGGTTTCAACGATGGCTTCCAGATCGTGATTGGTGATGACGGTATCCGGGACGGCCATGCCCCAGCCCACCACATGGGCGTACAGGCCAGTCCCGGTTCGGGTTTCAGCCGAGTCGTCTTTACGAATGCCCATTTTGCTGGTACTTACCAAAGATTAGCACCGCGTTATGGCCTCCGAAACCGAAGGAGTTGCTCATAACGATGTTCAATTCGCGCTGGACACCGACTAGCGGTGTATAGTTTAGGTCGCATTCCGGGTCTTGGTTGTCCAGATTCACCGTTGGCGGCACAAAGTTATTCCGTAACGCCATGATGCTGAACACGGCTTCCACCGCGCCAGCCGCGCCCATCAGATGACCGGTGACGGATTTGGTAGAGCTGATTGGAATGTTGTAGGCATGGTCGCCCAGCGCAGTTTTGATCGCCAGCGTTTCGCTCTTGTCGTTCAGTGGCGTGCTGGTGCCGTGTGCATTGATGTAGCTGATGTCGGTCGGCTGGAGGTTGGCATCTTGTAGGGCCAGCGTGATCGCTTTGGCTGCGCCTTCGCCCGTTTCCAGCGGGGCTGTGACGTGGTAAGCGTCCGAGGTGTGTCCGTAGCCTAGAATTTCGGCGTAGATTTTCGCCCCACGCGCCTGTGCGTGTTCGAGGTCTTCCAGCATGAGCAGGGCAGAGCCTTCGGCCACCACAAAGCCGTCACGATCTACATCGAAGGGACGAGAGGCTTTTTCTGGTGCCTCGTTGCGGCGCGAGATGGCTGTCATATTGTTGAAGCTGGCAATCGCAATATCCACTAGCCCGGCTTCGGTACTGCCTGCCAGCGCCGCTTTTGCCTGTCCACGACGGATGATCTCAGTGGCTTCACCGATGCAGTTGTTGCCCGTCGCGCAGGCGGTAGAGATGGCGAAGTTTGGCCCGCGCAGGCCGTAGGTCATCGAGATGCGGGCACTGGCGCTGTCTGGCAACATCATGGGTACCATCAGCGGGCTGACGGCTTTTGCACCACGTTCGATGAACGATTTTACGCCTTCAAAGATTGAAGTAATCCCGCCGATGCCGCTGCCGATGATACAGGCGATATCGTAGCGGTTTTCATCCGTGACCTGCAAACCGGAGTCGGTCATGGCTTTTTCAGCGGCGTACAGCGCCAACTGTGTGACCCGATCGGTACGCCGAGCTTCACGGCGGCCTAGATATTCATTCGGGTCAAACCCTTTGACTTCACCTCCAAAATGGTTTTCCAGATGGCTGGTATCAAAGCGGGTGATGGTGCCGATGCCCGTTTTGCCAGCGGCGGCATTCCCCCATGCTTCTTCTACAGTGTTTCCGGTGGGGCAGATAATCCCAATTCCGGTGACGACTACCCGACGACGTTCCACATTGGCCTCCACACAACGACCGCACAGCCGCAGTCGTAAGGCTGACTTCCGATCCCATTAAAAGCGTATTATATCCACTTCCATAAACCCCTCACAGGGTTGGGAGTTGCTCTTTTGTGGCATTTTCGCTGCCGAGTCCGTTTGTTATAATCCATATTTGGAGGGGATATGATTGTTGTAACGGGTGGGACAGGGTTCATCGGGCGAAATCTAGTGCGGCGATTGATGGCAGAAGGTAGGCCGGTACGCTGCCTGCTGCCGCAATCGAAAGCACAGCATTTGCCGTGGGAGCAATCCCCCGAAGTCGTGATCGGAAGCCTGCAAGATGAGGAAAGCGCGTTCCGGGCTGTGACAGGGGCGCATGTGATTATCCATCTGGAGAGCGCCCAATGGTGGGGGCGGCAGAAGGATTTGGAACAGGTGGAAATCGCGGGTACGCGCAATTTGCTGGCGGCGGCGCGTTCGGCGCGTGTGGGGCGCATCATCAGCCTCAGCCACTTGGGGGCATCTGTTTCGTCGGGGTACACCTTGCTCCGTGTGAAGGGTGTGGTCGAAGAACTCATCCGTTCCAGCGGGTTAGCCTACACGATCATCCGGTCTGGGTTGGCATTCGGCCCGGACGATGCGTTCATTAATCATATCGCCATGCTGCTGCGGGCGACTCCGTTTTTGTTCCTCATGCCGGGGCGCGGCGAGGTGGTGCTGCACCCGATCTATATTGATGATCTGGTGACGGCGCTGGTACGCTGCCTTGACCTGATTGACACGGTAGACACCTTGACCGAGATTGGCGGGCCGGAGTACATCACGCTGGAAGACCTTCTCTATACAGTGATGCGCGTCTCCGGCGCGGGGCGGACGGTGCTGCCCGTCGCGCCGTACTTGATGCGGACAATCACGGGGTTTTATAGCCGTGTGTTCCCCCGGTCATTGATGACCCCACAGTGGTTGGATATTTTGGCGACCAACCGGACCGCACCACTGGGGAACTGTTACAATGCTTTTGGTTTCCAACCGCGTCGGCTGGAAGATACGCTGATGACCTATATGCCACAGCAGTCCTATTGGTGGTCATTGGTGCGGTATTCTTTGAGGCGGCGACCCCGTGCGGCCTAGCGACAGGATAGCAAGATGGGTTTGAGCGAAATCCGGCCTTTGCGCCGTATGGATGAGATGGTCGAGGCGGTGGCGTTGCAACGCACTTACTGGGGCGACGATTTAGAGTCGGTGATTCCGGCGCACATGCTGTTCTCGCTGGTGATGGGCGGTGGGCATGTGCTGGCGGCTTTTGATCGTCAGAAGATGATCGGCATTCTGGTCGGTTTTTTGGGGACGCTGCCGGATGACCCGGATCGGCCTGCGATGGCGAACCTGCAAATGGTATCGAAGCGCATGGTGGTGCTGGAGGAGTATCGCGGGCAAGGGGTGGGGTATCATCTGAAGCGCGAACAGCGGCGGTTGGCAATTAAACAGGGTATCCGGCTGATTACGTGGACGTTCGATCCGCTACTTGCGCCGAATGCTCATCTGAATATTCGCAAGTTGGGCGCGATCAGCCATATCTACTATCCCGATTATTATGGAACAGCGCCGGAAAGCGGCCTTGCGCCCTTAGGATCATCCGATCGGTTTCTGGCGGAATGGTGGGTGACGCATCACCGCGTTGAGGAACACATGGTTGGCAGCCGCAGGCCACTGGTGCTGGAGGACTATCTGAAGGCCGCCACGCCGATCACCAATTTGTGTACGGTGAATGCGGCAGGGTTGCCGGAACCGCCGGATAGTGCGTTGATTCCTGCTATTTCGTTGGCACTGGTGGAGATTCCGGTGGATTATGCGGCGCTGAAGCAGCAGGATGCGGGGTTGGCGGTGCGCTGGCGACAACATACGCGGGTGCTGCTGCAAACGCTGCTTCAGCGGCGTTTCATCGTGACGGATTTTTTGCGTGAACCTTATGCTGGCGTTGAACGGGCATTCTACCTGTTGAGCCAACCTGAAGGCGTGTTCGGAACTTCGGATTTTAGTTACAACTAACCTCAAAAAAGGAATGATTATGAAGACTATCAAGGTCAAGTCCATTCAACTCCACACAATCGCCATGACGATGGTCGAAACGCTGCGTACCAGCTTTGGCGAAGAACCATTCAAGAGCGCGATTTTGGTACAGTTGGAAACCGATGACGGGGTTGTGGGGTGGGGCGAATGTTCGGCGGAGAGCAGCCCCGGCTATAGCTACGAAACCGTCGGGACATCGCAACACATTATGCGCGAGTTCCTGATTCCGGCACTTCTTGGCAAAACGATTGCTGATGCAACCGAAGTTCCGGCCCTGATGAGTTCGGTACGCGGGCATCCTCTGGCGAAGCACGCGATGGAAGCTGCTGTGTGGGATGCGGTTGCCAAGACCAACGGCCTGTCATTGGCGCAGGCATTCGCCCGCCATCTACCTGCCGATCATCAGCCGCGTGGTTATGCCAATGTGGGCGTGAGCATCGGCATCAAGAAAAGTGTGGAAGCCACGCTGGAAGTCATTAACAAGCGGTTGGGGCAGGGCTACGGGCGCATCAAGCTCAAGATTGAGCCGGGTTGGGATGTGGAATTGGCGCGGGGCGTGCGTGCCGCGCACCCTGATATTCTGCTGATGCTGGATGCAAACAGCGCCTATACACTGGCAGATATTGACCATCTGAAGCAGTTGGACGAATTTAACTTGCTGATGATTGAACAGCCGCTGGGCTACAACGACATCTACGAACACAGCAAGCTGCAACCGCAGTTGAAAACGCCCGTCTGCTTGGATGAGAGCATTCATTCGGCGAACGATTTCCGGCTGGCGCTCGATCTGGGCGCATGCCGGATTTTGAACCTGAAGCCGGCGCGGGTGAGTGGTTACAGCGAAAGCCTCGAAATCTACAAGATTTGTGTGGAACGGAATATCCCGCTGTGGATTGGCGGCCTGATGGAGACAGGTGTGGGACGTGCGGCGAATCTAGCGTTTGCCTCGCTGCCCGCCGTCACGTTGCCCTGTGACATCTCCGCTACCGATCGCTACTACAACCCGGACATCACCGAGCCGCCCTTCGTGCTGGGGGCACAGAGCCGGATTGCCGCGCCAACCGCACCCGGCATCGGCGTAGAGGTGCAGATAGATCGGGTGAAGGCGGCGGCGCACCACTGGGATACCGCCAATACCTACCACAAGTAAACGATGGACTGAAGCCCCTTCCCAACATGGCGAGGGGGCTTTAGGATATGGGTTAGTTCAACCGATAGCTGAGTAGAGGGATGGGGACATGCCGCTGGAAAAAATGACAGTCGGGTTCATTGGCAGCGGCGTAATGGCCGAAGCCATGATAAAGGGTCTGCTGAAACAGGGGATGCTCCCGCCTTCGCAGATCATCACGGCGGATACACGGCAGGAGCGCGTGGATGAACTGGCTGCGCGTTATGGCCTGCGCGGGACGACAGACAACAGTGAGGCTGCCGAATCTGCTGATATTCTGGTGCTGTCGGTCAAGCCGCAGGTGTTGAACGAGGTGATGCCCGAAGTGCGGCGTGGCGCACATTCTTCCAAACTGGTATTGAGCATTATCGCGGGCGCACGTATCCGCACGATTGCCGATGGCGTGGCGAATGCCAGCGTGGTACGCGCCATGCCGAATACGCCCGCGCAGATTGGCATGGGCATTACCGTGTGGACAGCTACACCGGAGGTGCTGGCTCCGCAGCGTGAACAGGCGAAGGCGCTGTTGGGCGCGCTGGGTGAGCAGATTCATGTGGATGATGAACGCTATCTGGATATGGCGACGGCGCTCAGCGGATCAGGGCCGGCCTATGTGTTCATGTTCATGGAAGCATTGATTGATGCGGGCGTTCACATGGGTTTTTCGCGGCGGGATGCTGAACGGTTGGTGCTGCAAACCGTGCGCGGTTCGGTAGAATATGCCGAGTCGTCTGGGTTGCATCCGGCGCAGTTGCGTAACCAAGTGACCAGTCCCGGCGGCACTTCGGCAGAGGCCATTTACCATCTCGAAAAAGGTGGTTTGCGAACGGTGATTTCGCGGGCGGTGTGGGCAGCTTTTCAGCGGTCAGCGGCACTGGGCGGTGGGGGAACGGTGCGGAATCCTGATGTGCTGGACGGTGATCGGTAGGCACTTCTGGGTGGCTGTGAGCATTCTATAAAACCACCAAAATGATGTTTGTGAAAAAGTGGACATTCCGCTTTCCATCAGTTACAATCATCCGAGTTCAGATTCTATCCACAACTCATTATTCCAAGTTCAACCCAGCGACACCGCTGATCGCAGGCGCGGAATTCGGATAGTGGAAACAGGTTACCTAGGAGGCCTGAATGGCAGAGATCTCCCACGATATCTTTAAGTCATTGTTAGAGCAGGTCGAGAGTTTCTCGCCTACCATCGAAGCGGTCGAAGTCGGTCGCGTGATGGAAGTGGGTGATGGTATCGCCCGCATTTCCGGACTGGATAATATTCGTTTTAGCGAACTGGTTCGGTTCAACAACGGCACGCCCGGCATCGCGTTCAATCTTGAAAAAGATAACGTCGGTGTCATCATCATGGGCGAATACGACACCATTCAGGAAGGCGACGAAGTGCGCCCGCTGGGTCGTATCGCGTCGGTTCCGGTCGGTATGGGGCTGGTGGGGCGCGTGGTGGATGCGCTGGGTAATCCGATTGACGGCAAGGGTAGCGTGGTCGCGTCGGACTACTACAACATCGAACGTATTGCCCCCGGCGTGATCGAACGTAAGAACGTATTCAGCCCGGTGCAGACCGGCGTGATCGCCATTGACTCGATGACCCCGATTGGTCGCGGTCAGCGCGAACTCATCATCGGCGACCGTCAGACGGGCAAGACCGCGATTGCGATTGACACCATTCTGAACCAGAAGGGCAAAGACCTGTACTGCATTTACGTCGCCATCGGCAAACGTCGTGGTGAAGTGGCGCGTCTGGTTGCGCTGTTGGAAGAATACGGCGCGATGGAATACACCACCGTCGTCGTAGCTTCGGCCTCCGACCCCGCCGCTATGAACTACATCGCCCCTTACGCTGGTTGCGCGATTGGCGAATGGTTCATGGAAAACGGCAAGCACGCGCTGGTCGTTTACGATGACCTGTCCAAGCATGCGTGGGCGTACCGTCAGGTGTCGCTGCTGATGCGCCGTCCCCCGGGGCGTGAAGCGTATCCCGGCGACGTGTTCTACCTCCACAGCCGTCTGCTGGAACGTGCCGCGCAGTTGAGTGAAGCGCGTGGCGGCGGCAGCTTGACCGCGCTGCCCGTCATCGAAACGCTGCTGGGCGACGTGTCCGCTTATGTACCCACGAACGTGATTTCGATCACCGATGGTCAGATTTACCTCGAACCCGAATTGTTCTACGCAGGCACCCGTCCCGCGATGAACGTCGGTATCAGCGTGAGCCGCGTGGGTGGCGATGCACAGACGAAGGCCATGAAGAAGGTGGCCGGCGGTTTGCGCCTCGACCTCGCGCAGTTCCGTTCGCTGGCGGCGTTCGCCCAGTTCGGTTCCGATCTGGACAAGGCCACCCAGCAACAGTTGGATCGTGGTCTGCGCCTGACCGAACTCCTGAAGCAACCGCAGTACCAGCCGATCCCGCTGGCGGATCAGGTGGCGCTCATTTACGCCGGTACGAAGGGCTATCTGGATAACGTGACGGTAGATCGCGTCAAGGAATGGCAGGCGGCGTTCGTTCGTGCCTTCAACACCCAGTTCTCGGACGTGGCGAACAGCATCGCGGATGCAAAGACGCTGACCGAGGAGCAGGAAACCAAGCTGAAGAATGCGCTGCTGTCGTTCAATGCGAGCTGGAGCTAATATCTCATCCTCCTGTCCCACTGTTCGCGGTGGGGCAGAGGTGTAACAAGGAGTATTGAATGGCTACAGCACGCGACATCAAAAAACGCATTCGCAGTGTGAAGAATATTTCGCAGATTACCCGCGCTCTGGAGGCGGTTTCCGCTTCCCGCGTGCGTAAGGCGCAGGCTCGCGTACTCGCCAGCCGTGCTTTCGCAGAAAAAGCGTGGGAAATTCTGTTGAACGTGCAGAGCACAGCCACCAAAGGACAGCCTCTCCATCCGTTGCTCGCCAGTCGTGATGAAGTGAAGAACATCATGGTCGTGGTGTTGACTTCGGATCGTGGTCTGGCAGGTGCTTACAACACCAACATCCTGCGCGTGGCGGAACGCTTCGCGCACCGGATGGGCAAGCCGACACGCTTTGTCACCGTTGGTAAGAAAGCCCGCGACTCGTTCATCCGGGGTGGCAAGAACGTAGTGGCAGAGTTCAGCGGCTTGCCTGCTGACCCGACGATTGCCAGCATTTCGCCGGTGGCGCGGTTGGCGATTGACGAGTTTCTGGCGGGGACGGTGGATCAGGTGTTCATCGCCTACACCGACTTCGTGAATACGCTCACCCAGCGTCCGGTAGTACTGAGCTGGCTGCCGCTGGTTCCGTACTCCACGGAAGATCAGGTGATGGCTGAGATGATTAAGGATGTGCCTGCGGTTAGTGCCGGGAAGTCGGATTACGACTATGAACCGGACGCGGCGGCCATTCTTGATGAGATCGTGCCGCGCTTCACCGAACTTCAGATTTATCAGGCGCTGCTGGAAAGCCAAGCCAGTGAACATTCGGCGCGTATGGTGGCGATGCGTAATGCGTCGGACAACGCTGTGACGCTGATGGGCGATCTGACACTGGTCTACAACAAAGCGCGTCAGGCGGCCATCACCGCCGAAATTCTGGACATCGTGGGCGGCGCGGAAGCGTTGGCAGCCTCGATCGAGAGCATGGCGGACGAAATTCTCGCCAGCCAGCCGCAGAACGGCAACGGCACCCATGCCGCTGTGGTGGCAGCTTCCGGCGTGAAGGCGAGTGTTCCGGCCTCGAAGAAGGGCAGAGGCGATGATCTGACCAAGCTCGAAGGTATTGGCCCTAAGATGTCGGCGGCGCTGGTCGCGGCGGGGATTGATACGTTCGTGAAACTGGCAGCGTCCGACGAGGCGACTTTGATGAAGGCGATTGAAGCGGCGGGGATGCGTTTTGCTCCCGCGCTGCCAACATGGTCGGAGCAGGCGGCGCTGGCTGCGGCTGGCGATTGGGACGGTTTGAAGCGTTTACAGGATAATTTGACCGCCGGGCGCAAAGCCTGAGAGCGTAACGGAGGATAGAAGGAATGACCGAAATTCAAGGACGCATCACTCAGGTGCTAGGCGCGGTGGTGGATGTCGAGTTCCCGGAAGGGCAACTGCCCGACATTTTTGAAGCGATCCGCGTCCCCCGTGAAGGACAGGATGATCTGATTCTGGAAGTACAGGTGCTTCTGGGCGATAGCGTGGTTCGTACCGTCGCTATGGACACTACCGATGGTTTGCAGCGTAACGTGCCGGCCTACTCGGTTGGTAGCCCGATCAACGTGCCGGTGGGGTTCGCCTCGCTGGGTCGCGTGTTCAACGTTCTGGGTCGTCCGGT